>JBDLQS010000076.1:0-8477 GCA_039800445.1 Actinomycetota bacterium | reverse complement strand
ATATCGAACAAGATCCAACAGCTGCGGACTTCGTCATGGGAGTAAATGGTGGCAATGCCGTCGTTCCAACCCTGGTGTTCCCAGATGGCTCTACGCGGACCAATCCCAGCATTGGCGAAGTCAAAAGCCTGCTAGGACTGTAAACCTGCAGAATCCTGTGATGTCCCTCTGGTCCTGTCGTAGGGGCTTGGCACAATAGGGCAGTGCCCGACATTCTCAAAGCTCTAGACGACCAGCAACGTGCTGCGGCCGAATGCGTTTCAGGTCCAGTAGCGATTTTCGCTGGAGCAGGCACGGGCAAGACTCGAACTATCACGCACCGAATTGCGCACGCGGTAGCCAGTGGGGTTCACGACCCAAGCCAAACTTTAGCTGTCACGTTTACAACTAGAGCTGCTGGCGAGCTACGAAATCGATTAGGACAACTCGGAGTTTCTGGAGTTCAAGTCAGAACTTTTCACAGCGCAGCGTTGCGTCAACTGAGATTCTTTTATCCACAGTTCTTTAATTCCAGTCTTCCGGATTTGATGCCAAGTAAGTTTCGGTTTGTTGCAGATGCAGCAACTTTGTGTCGTGTTGCAAACGACAAAGATTCAATTCGAGATTTAGCTGCCGAAATCGAATGGGCAAAAGTAAATATACTTTCGCCAGATGCTTATCGGGAAAAGGCAGTTGAAGTCAGGCGTGATCTAAGTGGGGACTTAACAATTGAAAAAGTCTCCAAAGTTTTTGAGGCTTACTTAACTCGTCTCGATGAAGCTCATGCCATGGATTTTGAAGATGTACTTCTTTTGACGACCGCCATGATGGAGAACTATCCAGATATGGCAACTGCAGTTCGCAAGCAATATCGACATTTCACAGTAGATGAGTTCCAGGATGTTAGCCCCGTCCAATTTGAGCTACTAAGTCTTTGGCTTGGTGATCGTGATGATGTTTGTGTTGTTGGTGATCCAGCACAGACTATTTATTCATTTTCAGGAGCAACTTCGAAATACTTAATTGATTTCAAGTCACACTTCGCACGCACCCAGGATTTTCAGTTAAGTCATTCTTATCGAAGCACCGAGCCAATTGTTGCGGTGGCGAATCAGGTGCTTGCTAAAGATGCAACCAGTCCAGTTCGACTGAAATCGCAGCGCGGTAAAGGTCCAAACGTAAACCTGACTGCATATGCAAACGATGAAGAAGAGGCAAAGCAAATTGGAAAGCAGATTTTAGATCTGATTTCCAAAGGAATTGCCCCACGTGAAATTGCAGTCCTTTATCGCATCAATAGCCAATCTGAAATCTTCGAAGCAGAGTTAAGCGCATTGGGCGTACCAATTTCGTTGCGCGGTGCTGAAAGATTCTTCGAGCGAGCCGAAGTTAAGAATGCCTTGTTGAATCTTCGGGCAGGTTTGCACGTAACTGGAACTAAGGCAATGGCCGAAACGGTACGAGATATCTTGAGTTCAGTTGGTTGGCGAGCCCAGGCTCCAGATAGTGGGCGAGCAGCCCGGGAAACCTGGGAATCATTGAACACAATTGTGGACTTAGCCGACGAACTGCAAGCTAAAGATGCAACTGCACAACTTCCAGACTTTGTTAAGTCCCTGGACTTACGTAGCGAAATGGAGTTTGCCCCAAGCGCAAACGCAGTGACGCTGGCATCAATCCATGCTGCAAAAGGCTTGGAATGGGAAGCAGTTTTCATCGCAGGTGTAAGTGAAGGACTGCTGCCGATTTCTCACGCTACAACAGCAACTGAGTTCAATGAGGAACGCCGACTGCTTTACGTGGCCATGACGCGGGCAAAAACGCATTTGAATATTTCCTGGGCAAAATCGCGCCATACCGATGGAAAAGGATATCGCGAACAGTCAACACTTTTGCGCGACTTAAAGTTTTAGCTTTTAACTTCCTCAGCAAAGCCTGGGACCCATTGGGCAAATTCATCGCGAACTGAAAACTCTGATTCAAGTTGGCACAAAACCCCGATGCTGCCCAACCAAACTCGGTGAATCATTACGTAGTTTGGTGGCAGATTAATCTTCATGCCAATTGACCAATCTGCATTTCGTGGGTCACTGGTTCGTTCAAACTGTTCGCGAATCCATTCGCGATTGTGCTTGAAGACTGGAACTTGAGCTGGCTCAGTAAACGGTCCAAGGTAGTCAAGCAGTGATTGTGGATCTAACTCAATACCTGGTCGAATGAATCCTTCTTCACGCAATCCAGCAACCACTGATTCAGAGTCGCCAACCAAGGCAATCTTTAGCAGCGTTCCCATTGCAGGTGGCAGTCCATCAGGCAGTTCTGCAGTCGCGCCAAAATCAAGAATCGCAAGTCGACCGTCGGGCATTACTTTGAAGTTTCCAGGATGTGGGTCTGCGTGCAACAATCCAACTTGGTTTGGTCCGGAAAGCAAAAACCTCAGATACATCTTTCCAAAGTGATCACGTTCTTCTTGTGTGCCAGATTCAATCAAGCGAGCAAGTGACTTACCTTCGACCCATTCGGTAACAATCACGTTCTCAGCGGCAGCTAAAACATGGGGAATGAAGTAATCCGGATGGCCATCGAATCCAACTGCGAACTTTCGTTGCACTTTGGATTCGTGTAAGTAATCAAGTTCTTCGGCTACGCAATCGGTCAGCTCGCGCAAAATCGCCCGAACATCAATGCCTGGAAAGAAGCCGGCAAACAATCTGCCAAAACGAGAAAGTTGTTGCAGGTCTGCTAGAAGTGCACCCGATGCTCCCGGATATTGAATCTTTACCGCAACATCGCGACCGTCATGCCAAACTGCGCGATGGACTTGTCCGATTGAGGCAGCCGCGGCTGGCTCATCATCAAATGAGGTAAATCGTTCGCGCCAGTTTTCCCCGAGTGATTCCTTTAGAACCTGGTGCACAGATTCGATGGCCATAGGTGGGGCGGAATCCTGCAACTTAGTGAGAGATTCGCGATACGGTCCTGCAACGTCATCAGGAAGCACCGATTCAAAGACACTCAAGGCCTGACCGAGCTTCATGGCGCCGCCCTTGAGTTCACCAAGGACACTAAAGATTTGTTCGGCAGTCTTCGCCTGTGCTTGCGCAGTGGCATCTTGAGCAGACATTCCACCTAAGCGCTTACCCAGACCAAGAGCGCGTCGGCCAGCATGGCGAATAGGTAGTGCTGCAATCCGCGCACTTCGGGTCATGCCACTTTGGGATAAATCGCTCACACCCAATTGTCAGGCAGTTAAGTCCCATCGGCATCCGCAGGAGGGGTGAAAGAACGTGGGATAGGTCTCAACAGAGTCCAAACCCCTTCCTAGTTTGAGCAGATATGGATCAGTGGATTCGGCCCCATCTACCCAATCTGAAATCATTCGGGTCACTTCCATTGCAGTCTTCAGAACTAGTGAGATTCCAGCACTATCGAGTACTGGGTTTTGGGAAACTTGCAGATCAATGATGGGCCACTGTGGATCCTGATCACATCGATGTAGATGCAAGCAACGAAGACAAGGACTTTTACCGGGCTTAATGACCGAGCTAATCAAGCTCGCATTAGTGCTGGTCGCTGCAAAGAGATGATCAGTATCCGTAGCAACAAACTGGTCCGCACTCGTGGCAGAAATCCATGGGAAATCAGCCCGTTGATCGGGGAGTAAGACTTCAATTTTTCGATGACATCTAAACCTCAAAGCGTTCTTGTGAGCCGAAGCGCCTCGAATCATTCGCTCAACTAAGTTCTTTGCAACAACATCTCGTCGAATTCCAATATCTATTCGAGACGCACCCCATGGTGTTAAATCGGATTCGTTAACCAAAGTGGAATCGTGAACTGTGATGTTGGGAAATCCGGCGCTTGCAAGCATGAGGCACACACTCATGCCAAGTCGACCGGCACCATGGATAGAAATTTCACACCCGATTCGCTGGCTGATTAGATCAAAATCACCCAAGGTTTCACGAGTGAGATTTAGGCGTTGAATCTCGGTTACTGGATTTTGGTGATCGTGTGTGGTGGCAACTGGACCTGGCTCGACTAAGCCAAGCTCGATGAGTTGCGTTAGGAAGTTTTCACTGGATAGTAAATCATGCCCAGCTTCAACCAATTGACCACAGATTTCAGAAGTCGAATTGGCGCCAGTAAGTAGTCTTCCGAGAGTTAGCCCTACTTTCTTATCTACAACTATCGCTGAACTCGGATCAATACCAATCTGAATTTGAGATTGACTGCGTTCATAAAGTCGAACTCCGGGTCCGAGCTTTGGATTTGATATTTTCATTGCGCAAGTTTGCGTTGCGCATCCTGTGTAGAGAAACAACGTTCCACAAACTCAATGTGCTACTTTCCAACTGGCTTAATCAGGTCCATAAATCACGTTCCGCATCGGTCTTAAACTGTGGACTTAGGTATTTCCGATTTGGGGATAAAACTATTTTCTTTCCACATTCAGTGGACAACGTAATGCCTGATAAATGGATATATTCACACGGTCACAATCCAACTATCCCCAAGTTGTTCACCAGTAATCCCCAGATAACTTGCCGTCTATCCCCAGTTAGTCCCCAACCTTGTCCACAGCAAAGTTCAAGAGTTGTTCATTTACGTTGCGTAAGTGCGTTAATTACGCGTACGTTGCACTAGTTGAAGCTCTCGAGATAACGAGCCGACATTCGCAAGGGGAAGGCGAATGTGTGAGCACGCGGCTCGAGAGCTTCATCATTTTCGGCAGGCGACTGGGCTAGCCTGAGTTCTGTGACCGGAACAAATCAGCCATCGCTCTTCGATTCCGAAGATTCTGCAAGTGCAGAGCTCACAAATGAGTCTGTGGAATTTGTCTACCAAAGAACAGATTTAACAAAAGTGGAAGTCAAGCGAAGCAAACGGGCAAAGCGAAATGTGACGGCCTATCGAGACAACGATAAAACAGTTGTCACAGTGCCAACCAGAATGGCAAAGCGTGACATTGATGCCTATGTAGTTGAACTGGTAAATCGGCTCGATGACCGAGACGAGCGAACTAGTTCACAGGATGCTTTGGAGCAGCGGGCTCGATTGCTTTCTCGAAAGTATTTAGGTCAAGACCTTTTTGAAACCCATAAGGTTCCGGTAAAGATTCGCTGGGTTACAAACCAAAATTCTCGATGGGGCTCTTGCACGCCGGATGAAGGAACAATTCGACTCTCACATCGAATGCAACGAATGCCAGGCTATGTGATTGATTCTGTGATTGTGCATGAGTTGATTCACCTGCTGATCACCGATCACAGCCCCGCGTTTTATGAACTAATGAACAAATTTCCCCAGCATGAAAAAGCAAAAGCATATTTGGATGGCTACTCACACGCGCAGCAGTATTTCAAACTTGAATAGTTGATTGATTCAAGTAACTCGTGGACTTGAACTAAGAGTTCTGGTCTGGATCTTCTTTTGCGGACTCAATTGCTTTGTTGAGTTCAGCCATTAAGTCTTCCGTTCCAGTTGCCAGGAACCCATCGATGTCATCAATGTCAGAATCCCGGGGAAGCAAGTCTGGATGAGACCAAAGCGCATCACGAGCGGCTATGCCTTGGGTTTCAGCCAACCTTTGCCACAGCGCCGCAGCTTCGCGCATTCGGCGTGGGCGCATTTCCAATCCAATTAGTCCACCGAAGACTTTCTCAGCAGGTCCACCAGCGGCCCGACGCCTTCTAAAGACTTCTTCAAGCGCCCCAGCGGATTGCAGGCGGGTTCCGGCTGCTTGGGTTACTACGACAGTTACCCAACCTTCAATGAGCGCCAAAAGCAATTCAATTCGAGTCAGCGCTGCAACTTGCTCAGGCGTTTGGGTTGGCTCGAAGAGTGAAGAAGTCATCATGCTGTTGATGCTCTCTGGATTCGTCGGATCGATCTGAGTCATGGCTTCTTGAATTGCATTGGTATCAATCTTGACGCCTCGGGCGTAGTCGGAAATCGCAGCCATCAACTGGGATTGAATCCACGGCGCAGCGGTAAACAATCTTTGATGTGCGAGTTCACGAAGTGTTATGTAGAGCCGTGCTTCAGATTCATCAATTGATAACCCTTGAATGAATGCATTTGTATTTGAGATAACCAAACCAGGTTTGCCTGAGGCATTGAGTGGGATACCTACGTCAGAATTACTCAAAACTTCAGTAGTCATTTGTCCGAGTGCTTGACCAAATTGCGTGCCAAACATTGTGGCGCCCATTGACTTTGCCATTGCCATAAGTGGACCAGTGATTGCAGCAAAGTCGGGCGAGGCCAAAGTCTCGCGAAGATTCGCAGCAATTTCGTCTGGAAGACTGGAAAGTAATTCTTCGGGAATGTTTATCGTTCCAGCTTCATTACCTGAAGGCAGCATCCCAGTCATGACACCAGACATTGCATCGGCAACTGGTTGTACGACTACTTTCCAAGAATCAAAAGTTGAAGCTAGCCACTGAGTTCGGGTAACGCCGTTAATGGTGTGACCGGCACTTGGAATTGTGGTTGCATCGTTTAGCCACAAATCAGCTAAGTCAGCAGCGGATCGAAGCTTTTCATTATCTGATTCATTTATCGCTGGATCCCCAGCTTTTTTCAAGGCTTGATCTGAGGCGGTATGCGCACTCGTCCAGTTAACGGATCCACCAGATGGATCACCACCATTGCGAAGCATACGACCCATATTTTCGAGCATGTCGGCTAACTCATTGTTATCGTCGCCCCCAGGGGCGAATCCAAACGGCATACTCATTTTTCCTACTTATCTTTTTGCTCAAAAGAACGAAAGGGCCAGTTACTCCCAAGGTTATGCCCAGTGTCATCCACACTGAATCATTTTGTATCTAGCCCACGGCGAACATCCAGATGCTTGACGTACGCTGTAAGCCTAGAAACTTATTGTTTTCCCGAAAAGAAATGGCATTTGGATGCGCTCAAGATTTAAGCCCACTCTTACGTGGACCCTCTTGATTCTGCTTGGTGCAGCAATGTTCATTCCAGTTCCATATGTGATGACCTCTCCTGGTCCAGTCTTTAACACGATCGGTGAGGTCAATGACATTGAATTGATCTCGATCTCAGGCACCCAGACTTACCAAACTGAGGGTGAACTCGACTTTACGACAGTCAGTGAATTCGGGGGACCGCAAGAGGGACTTGAAATGTTTCAAGCCATTTGGGGTTGGATCAGTCCAGATCGGCGTGTAGTGCCTCGAGAATCCGTTTACCCAGAGGGTGAGACTGAAGCCGAGAACACGGCAAGAAATGTTGAGGCATTTAGTACCTCGCAGAGCTACGCAATTGCAGCCGCTATGGAATATCTAGAGCAACCAATTAAGGAACAAGTAATCGTTACTAGCGTTGGCTTAGATACACCCGCTCAAGACAAGCTGCGTGCTGGTGATGAAGTTCTTGCAGTTGATGGCGTTGCGATGACTACCCCTGGGCAGGTTGTTGAAGCAGTGAGATCCAAACCAATTGGGACTGACCTAAACTTCTCGGTTGTGCGAAGTGGTAGCCAACTTGAAGTTGTTGTAACTTCAAGTACGCGCCCTGATGATCCAGCGACGGAACAGGATGAAGCCACCATTCCATACATTGGCATCGGAATTGACACTAATTACTCTGCGGAATTTGATATTGATTTTGGAGTTACTGGCGTCGGTGGTCCTAGTGCTGGGATGATGTTCGCAATTGGAATCATCGACAAGTTAACTCCTGGCGCATTAACGCAAGGAAAGATCATTGCTGGCACCGGAACTATCGATCCAGATGGAAATGTCGGTGAAATTGGCGGGATTCAACAAAAATTAATCGGGGCCCGCGATGCTGGAGCAGTGCTTTTTCTGGCGCCTGAGGACAATTGCGATGAAGTTGTTGGGAACATCCCTGACGGATTAACTGTGGCTGCCGTTGCATCGTTAGAGGACGCTATGGACGAAATTGAGTCTTTCATCAATGGTGATCAGGTCAACGTTTGTAGCTGAGTTAAAAGCCACGTACAACGAGAATAAACAACGCCGCAATAGATACGAATATTGCAAATCCTTTTTGCAGCGTTCGGGCGTTTAGCTTGCCTGCAAGTGGCGCAGCTAAGAATGACGAAGCAATTGCAGCGAGTGTGAACGCAGCGATTGGTCCTACTGGAATTTCGCTCCAGTACTCAAAGCGCATCAATAATGCAATGGCAGAAGTGCTTGCGATTGCCACTAGCGAAGTGCCCGCTGCAGTCTTAGTTGGAACTTTGAGAATTAATACCAGTGCTGGCACTATCAAAAAGCCGCCACCGACTCCGAGCAATCCAGTGAGCACGCCAATAGCGGTAGCAACTACAAACACCAAAGGCCATTGCGACTTGATTTCAGAATTTGATTCGCTCACAGGCCCGCGCCACATTGCGATTGCAGCACCAAACATCAAAGTCGCAAACAAAATGATTTGCACAGACTCTGGCACAACTTTTACTAGTTGAGTACCAGCGAATGTTCCTAGAATTCCAAGTGCAGAAA
>JBDLQS010000075.1:0-3792 GCA_039800445.1 Actinomycetota bacterium | reverse complement strand
ATAGGGGAGTGTCAGTTCCTGTTGCATATGTGGTCCGAAGTGGACTCGTTGAAGGCGCGCACTTTGGCAGTGCCGTTGTTGTAGATGCTCAGGGCAAAGTTGAGTGGTCGATCGGTGATGTATCAACGGATATGTTCCCAAGATCCTCAAGCAAATTGATGCAAGGCCTCGCTATGGTCAGAAATGGATTGCCACTTCGGGATGAACTACTAGCCCTTGCTTGCGCATCTCATAGTGGCGAAGACTTTCATCTAGCAGGAGTTCAAGACATCTTGAATGCCGCAAATCTGGATACTTCAGCGCTGCAATGTCCGGCCGACTGGCCACTTGATGAAATTGAACGAGACACTTTGCTGGCTGCTGGACTGGGAAAGTCCTCTTCTTACATGAATTGCAGCGGCAAGCATTCAGCAATGTTGTTTACAAGTGTTCTAAATGGCTGGGACACCGATACCTACTTAAAGGCAACTCACCCATTGCAATTGGCATGTAAAGCAACTATTGAAGAAATCACTGGTGAGACGGTAAAGCACATTGGTGTTGATGGCTGTGGCGCGCCATTAATGTCGACCACTTTGGTTGGTTTAGCTCGAGCCTTCTCGAAGTTTGCTGGCCCAGGCGCAGATAAAGAGCAAAAAAAGATTGCCGATGCAATTCGGACTAATCCTCAATATCTTGGTGGCACTCGACGTGACGTGACAAAACTTATGCAAGGAGTGCCAAGCCTGATAGCTAAAGATGGCGCTGAAGCCGTTTATGGAATTGGTCTCGGCGATGGAAGGGCACTTGCCCTAAAAATTGAAGATGGTGCGGATCGTGCTCGCATCGTTGTGGCAATGTCGATTTTGCAAAAGGTAATGGGTGTGGTTTCTCAAGAAGTTGAACGGCAACTGGACAGCCAAGAATTGTTTGGCGGCGGCGTTCATGTTGGAAAAGTAATTCCAGCGTTTTCGGTTTAATCCCTAGCTAACAAGTTCTTTACGGTACTTCATAACTTCTGAAGTCATTCCGATACCAACAACGCCAATTAGAATCTCACCCCTGAAGTAGCCCATAACCAATTCATCAGACAACTCACCAGCAACTAGTTCATAACGATCTGCTATTCCAGGCATTCCAAAACCTTGAATTTTCATGTCGTATTGATCTGACCAAAAACTTGGCAGAGGGATGAATGGGGTTGCAACAAGTTCAGCAAAATTCTCAGCATCCGACAAATATGCACTTAACACCGAACCAACTCGCTTTCCGGTTTCGGTCGGAATGTTCCAGTGCTCAATTCTTCTTGGTTCATTATCGAAGAGTGGATTTGCAAACCTGGCCAAGTCACCAACAACATAAACACTCTCGACAGATTTTCCATCAGTGGTTACAGCTCGAAGGGCAGAGTCAGCAAGTACCCCGTTTGAGATATCAAGATTGGTTTCAGACAGCCATTCAACATTGCAATGCGAACTTATAGCTTCAACTAGAACATCTGCCTGAATCACTTCACCGTCATCAAGGACAACGCCAGAAATCTTTTCAGTCCCAGTTAGATCTGAAATTCCATGGTTCAGTTTGAACTTAACGCCATGGTTTTCATGTCGACGTTGCAACTCCGCAGCAAGTTGTTCACCTAGCGGTCTAATCATCGGATACGGATCAATTGCGACATTGGTAACTTCGCAACCTAGACCTCGCGCAGTCGCAGCAACTTCGCAACCGATGAATCCAGCTCCTGCTACAACCACTTTGGCTCCGGGAACTAATTCAGCCCGTAATCCAATTGCATCATCCAATGTCCGGACGGTGTGCCGGCCTGAAACTTTGCCATTTGGCAGATCAAGTACTCGAGGTCGAAGTCCAGAAGCGATGACGAGCCCGTCATATTCAAACGACTTATCGGAAGCCGTTGTCACAACCTTTTTGTCTAAATCAACGGAAGTTGCCGGATCGCCCAGGTGCCAGGTGACGTCTTCAACTTGGGCACGTAACTTAAAAGCCACAGCTTCGTGAGTAACTTCTTTTGCCAAGACTTCTTTAGATAACGGAGGACGGTTGTAAGGAAGGTGCGCTTCCTCGCCAATCATTGTTATTCGCCCAGCAAATCCGTTATTACGCAGCGCTTCAGCGGCCCGCAGACCACCCATAGAGGCCCCGACAATAACTACTGACTTAGACATAAAACTGGGATTTAGTTATTCAACAATGGAGATTGCCTGCATCGGGCAAACATCCACAGCACTTTCAATGTCACTGCGGCGACTGTCATCTGCGGTAGCAACAAATTCAAGTTTGTCATCATCGTTTAACTTGAAAACATCTGGTGCTTCAAAGACACATTGGCCATAGTGTTGGCACTTGTCCATGTCGACATTTATGGTAATCATTTCTTCTCCTCAACAGTTGATGGATACAAATCTTTGGATGGAGTGCGAATTCCGCGGAACTCCCAGTCGCCACCCATGGCGGTGGAAACTACTTCTTCACTTTCGGTTGGCTGTGCGCCTACGTCAGTGCGGATTGCAGTTGGCCCGGTGACAATTGTGTTTGTCAGCTTGCCAAGGCCTTCAACTTCTACTTCGACCACATCGCCAGGTTCAACTGGACGCGAGTTAGCTGGAGTTCCAGAGAACAAAATGTCACCCGGAACCAAAGTGATGGTTCGGGCAATGTCCGCAACTAAGTAATGCATATCCCATTCCATGTTGCTGGTGTTGTCATCTTGCTTCACAACGCCATTCACCAAAGTGCGGATCTGCTTTCCTCGGAAATCCCAATCCGTGATTAAGCCTGGACCAACCGGTGCCAAGGTGTCGCTTCCCTTAACACGCAACATGGAGCCAGCGTCAGTATCGCGGAAGTCATGTAAGCCGTAATCATTTCCGATGGTGTAGCCAGCAATGTAATCACCAGCTTCAGCCGGACTGATATTGCGACAAGTCTTACCAATCACAATTACGATTTCGCCTTCATAGTTCAACCACTTGCAACCCTGCGGTCGAACGATTGAACCCAAGTGGCTATTCAACGCAGTTATCGGCTTGTGAAAGTAGGTAGGCGCAGCCGGGAGTTTTGTCATGAACTCTTTTGTGCGGCTGTCATAATTCAAATGCACCGCAATAATCTTTGTAGGCTCACTCGGCGGCAAGTGAATCGCATCAGTGATGGCAACCTCTCTGCCATCAGGTGCGACAAGAGTCTCGCCGTGGCGAATTGTTTGAACTGCAAAGCCATCCAGCAGGATGCGACGATACTCAGCCACGAGATACGACCGGATGCTTAACAGCTGGGAAACCTTCGGCTGGTTTATCGAACCAAATATGAACCTGGCCAGTACCAATTGAGTTTTCATACTCTCCGTATTGACGGCCAGGTGCAGTGCAATCCTTTTCACCCAACGCACCGTGCATCATCATGCCGTGTCCGTAACGAGCTTCTGGCTTGTACTTATGGAACTCACCCATGGTGTCCAAAACCTTGGCATGTTCCCCAGCTAGGTACCAAGCAATACGCTCTTCATCAGCAGCGCGAGCTTCCGGTGTATAAATCGAATTCAAATCGGCAGATTCGTGCTTGCGAAGTTCACGTAATGGCCAGAAAGTATGTGACAAAGCACCCGAGGCAATTAGCAAAACTTTACGATCTGAATTTGCAATTGCTTCGCCAACTGCACGACCAAGTCGTAAGTTGTCTTCGTCATCACCGGTTTGGCACATACCAATGCTGATCCAGTTCTTATCCAAGCCCTTACCTAGATACATCCAGAGATTTAAGGTTGCGTAGAAAGTTGGCAGGTGCGTATTGTCG
>JBDLQS010000074.1:0-3934 GCA_039800445.1 Actinomycetota bacterium | reverse complement strand
CAAATGGAAGGTCGCGCCACATTGGTGCCGCAGCCTTGGCAGCAGCAATCGCACTTGTGGCATCGGCTTGAGTTGAGTTAGCGGTGACGCCAAGTACTCGGGAATGTTCGTGTGGACTGCGCACTTCGATCTTTTCGCCTGAGGCCATAACTTTTTTGCCACCGATGACGTTGGGCAACTCGTGGGTTGTGGCCACAAGGTCCTTAAGACCTTGTTCCAAACCAGCTCGCTCAGGTGTACCTGGGGCAAAAGTGCCAATTGGCTCGTTGTAAGGGGCGGGAACATTTGTGATTGCATCCATAGGCACATTCTGACACCTACCTATCTATAGGCAAGAATGGACCCATGCGCGTTTGGATTCCGGTTACTACTCAGCAAGTCTCTGAATTCAAAGCTTCAAATGTTTTGGTTGCAACGGGCGGCTATGCAGTTACCGAAGACTGGGCGCAGTCTTGGGATGAAACTGATCCGGAAGTCTTAGAGGCCGAGATCTTGCAGGCTGCGGGAACTGAAAGTCGGTTGGTGGTCGTGGCTGAATGCCTGGCCGAGGTTCAAAACAGCGAGTCTGGCCAGATAGCGATCTCAAACCCAATCGCAAAAGCCCAAATCCAGGCGATTTTTGCCGCTAAAGCCTCAGAACCGCAGGAATTCCTTTGGTTTGGCCCTACCGAACCTGATGCGGCTCTGGACTGGCACTCAAGTTGACCGAGTGCCAAAACCTGCTTACATTTGGATTAGCACTCTAAAGCCTCGGGTGCTAATTCAAATCGAGTAATAACAGGAGACACGACGTGTCGGTCAACATTAAGCCACTTGAGGATCGCATCCTCGTTCAGTCACTAGAAGCCGAGCAGACCACCGCTTCGGGTTTGGTAATCCCAGATACCGCTAAGGAAAAGCCACAAGAGGGCAAGGTCGTCGCAGTAGGGCCAGGTCGTTTCGATGAAGATGGCGAAAAGCGGATTCCGCTTGACGTCAAAGTCGGCGACGTTGTTATCTACTCCAAGTACGGTGGCACCGAAGTTAAGTACAACGGTGTTGAATACCTACTTCTTGGCGCTCGCGACATTCTCGCAATCGTCGAAAAATAAAAACCTCAAGCTGGCGCCCCGATCGTTTACATCGGGGCGTTAGCAACTTTATGAACTATTAGTTTTGGAGAAATACAAATGGCAAAGACCGTCCAATTCGACGAAGATGCTCGTCGCGCATTAGAGCGTGGCGTTAATGCCCTTGCTGATGCAGTGAAGGTAACCCTTGGACCAAAGGGCCGCAACGTAGTAATTAGCAAAGCTTGGGGAGCCCCAACAATTACTAACGATGGCGTAACCATTGCTCGCGAAATTGAACTTGAAGACTCATACGAAAACCTTGGTGCGCAACTTGCCAAGGAAGTCGCTACCAAGACAAACGACGTTGCCGGTGATGGAACCACAACAGCAACTGTTCTTGCACAAGCATTCGTACGTGAAGGCCTAAAGGTTGTTGCCGCAGGTGGCGCACCAGTAGAACTTAAGCGTGGCATCGAAGCCGCAGTTGCAGCAATGAAGGAAGAACTTCTAAAGCAGGCTCGCCCAGTGGATGGCAAAGAAGGCATTTCGCAGGTTGGCGCAATCAGCTCCCGCGACCAGGTAATTGGCGACATGATCGCTGAAGCCTTCGACAAGGTTGGCAAAGATGGCGTTATCTCAGTTGAAGAATCCAGCACCACTGCAATGGAATTGGAATTCACCGAAGGTATGCAGTTCGATAAGGGCTACATTTCGCCTTACTTCGTAACTGATGCTGATCGCATGGAGGCTGTAATTGAAAACCCAGCGATCCTTTTGGTGCAGGGAAAGATTTCTAGCGTTGCCGAACTTCTTCCAATTTTGGAAAAGGTTTCAGCCGCTAGCAAGCCACTGGTAATCATTGCTGAAGATGTTGACGGCGAAGCGCTTTCAACTCTTGTGGTTAACCGCATTCGTGGAACTTTCCCAAGCGTGGCAATAAAAGCCCCAGCCTTTGGAGATCGTCGTAAGGCGATCTTGGAAGACATTGCGATCCTTACTGGCGCTCAGGTTATCTCAGCAGACATTGGTCTAAAGATCGATCAGGTTGGCTTAGAAGTTTTGGGAACTGCGCGCCGCGTAGTTGCCACTAAGGACAACACCACAATCGTTGATGGCGGCGGCGAAGCTTCTGCAGTTAACGATCGCGTTGGGCAGATCAAGCGTGAGATTGAAAATTCTGATTCCGATTGGGATAAGGAAAAGCTTTCCGAGCGTTTGGCAAAGCTTTCCGGTGGCGTTTGCGTAATCAAGGTTGGCGCACACACTGAAGTTGAACTTAAGGAAAAGAAGCACCGCATTGAAGATGCAGTATCTGCAACTCGTGCGGCAATCGAAGAAGGCATCGTCTCTGGCGGTGGCTCAGCTTTGATTCACGCTTCTGCAGTTCTTAATGGTGACCTAGGACTAACTGGAGACCAAGCAATTGGTGTTCAGATTGTTCGTCGCGGTGTTGTAGAACCACTTCGTTGGATTGCTGAGAACGCAGGACTCGAAGGTTACGTAGTGGTTGATCGCGTTCGCGAACTTGGCCAAGGTCAAGGCATCAATGCTGCAACAGGCGAGTATGGCGATCTAGTTGCACAGGGCGTTATCGACCCAGTTAAGGTAACTCGTTCCGCACTTGAGAACGCAGCTTCCATTGCTGGCATGTTGCTAACAACTGAAGCACTTGTTGTTGAGAAGAAAGAAAAGGCTCCAGAAGATGGCGGTGGCCACGGCCACGGTCACGCCGGACACACTCACTAAAGTGAGTGTGTCCTAAATGGGCACTGTCATTTGTTTGCGAACCGAAAGGCTTCGCAAACTTACGCACTAATTGGTTGTTCCAAAAACAAAACCCCCAGACAATGTCCGGGGGTTTTGTTTTTAAACATTTAAGTTAAGAAGTAACGCGGTTTGCGCGAGCTTGACGTGCGTAGTGCGCTTCCCGATCCTCTTCGCTCATGCCACCCCATACGCCGTAAGGTTCACGTGTCTTCAGCGCCATTTCACGACACTGGGCAAGCACTGGACATGCTGCGCAAATTGCTTTGGCAGTAGCGACTCGACGTTCCCGAGCCGATCCACGTTCGCCATCTGGGTGGTAGAAAATATCTGAATCTAAGCCACGGCAAGCTGAGTGCAGCTGCCAATCCCAGAAGTCTGCATTTGGACCAGGCAATCTAGATAGATCAGCCATTTGGTTCCTCCCGATAGGTTCTTGCGTTCTAGTCACACTCTAGAACCGCTTCATAAGTTGGTCAAGCAACTTTGCTGAATTAGTTTTGGCGCGTTTTCCGCCATTTTGCTCGAAATCCCCATTGTTTAGCGGGTTTCCTCAGATCTCAAGGTGCGGGATGCCCAAAGTGGCGAAAGAATGAGTCTCATGTCACAGAGCGCTTCAAAGGTCGAAATCGGCCTAACCGTTGCAGCCGTGGCCCGTCGGATTGGAATTGCCCCGGCAACGCTTCGTACTTGGGACCGTCGATACGGCCTTGGACCAAGCGTTCACGTAGCCGGATCCCATCGCAGGTATTCAGCAATGGATGTTGCGCGCATTGATCTGATGCGAAAGTTGATGCTCAACGGCGTGCTGCCAAGCGAGGCTGCAAAAACCGCTTTAGCTCAAGACGTGATTCCAGCAAACCTGACACCGGAGACGACATCCACCCCTGCGTTGCACATTGTGCCTGACGCCGATCTACCTTCAGACAATGTAATTGCGTTGGATAGTCCAAAGACAATCATCAGATCTTTAAATCGCGCAGCCACAACTTTGGATGCGAGCGGTTGCGATCAAGTGATTTCAAATTCTTTAGAAAACCATGGCGTGGTTTGGACTTGGGAAAATGTGTTGATCCCAGTCCTAGTAGCACTTGGTGAAAAGTGGGAACAAACTGGTG
>JBDLQS010000073.1:0-4501 GCA_039800445.1 Actinomycetota bacterium | reverse complement strand
ATTCAAAGTGGATCGATGTCTTTTGTGATCGAGGTGCCTTTACCACCGAGCAATCACGGCGAATCTTAGAAGCTGGAATCAACAAGGGCTTGCAGCCTCGGATCCACTTGAACCAGTTGGAACAAGGCGATGGCGTTGCAATGGCTATCGAATTAGATTGCGCCTCAGCTGATCACTTGACCTACTTAACGGACGATGACATCAGCGCACTTGCGGCAAGCAGCACAGTGGCTGGGCTAGTACCAGGTGCAGATTTCAGTACCCGCGCACCGCACTATCCACGCGGTCGCGACTTACTAGATGCTGGAGCTGCGGTTGCGCTCTCCCCCGACTGCAATCCCGGCAGTTCATTTACAACAAATATGCCGTTCTGTATTGCCCTGGCTGTGCGCGAGATGCATATGACAGTGGATGAATCACTGTTTGCAGCAACTATGGGTGGTGCGATTGCGCTGCGCCGCGATGACGTTGGCCATTTATCTATCGGTGCGCGAGCTAACTTTGCCTTACTTAATGCGCCAAGCTACATTCACTTGGCTTACCGCCCAGGCGTACCGCTGATCAGCACTACTTGGAAAGATGGAAATGTCATTTTCACAAAAGGAGATATCGCATGAGTCGCACTGAAGTGGTTATCAATACCACTGGAATGACATTCGAAGATGTGCTGGCAGTAGCCCGCCATGATGCAAAGGTTGTAATTGCACCAGCAACCATCGAAGCCGTGGCACATACTCGCAGTCGAGTCGATGCATTAGCCGCTTCTGCTGATCCGGTTTATGGCATCTCAACCGGATTTGGCGCACTTGCCAATCGTCACGTCTCCCCGGAATACCGAGTGCAACTTCAGAAGTCACTAATTCGCTCCCACGCCGCTGGCCTTGGCAACTTGGTTGAACGTGAAGTGACTCGTGCTTTGATGACACTTCGCCTAAAGACTCTCTGCTCAGGTCACACAGGTGTTCGCCCAGTGGTTGTGGAAACTATGGCTGCAATATTGAATGCAGATATCACGCCAGCGGTTTATGAATTTGGTTCCCTTGGTTGCAGTGGCGATTTAGCTCCACTTGCTCACTGCGCTTTAGTACTTATGGGTGAAGGTGAAGTTGTGGATAGCCAAGGCCGAATCACTCCGGCGTCGGATGCGCTTAAAGCCGCAGGTATTGCGCCAGTTGAACTTCGGGAAAAAGAAGGTCTTGCGCTCATCAATGGAACCGACGGCATGCTTGGCATGTTGATCATGGCGATCTCGGATCTGACCATGCTTTGTGACTCAGTTGATGTAACTGCCGCCATGAGCGTTGAAGCGCTTCTTGGTACAGACAAAGTCTTTTTGCCTGAATTGCACCAACCACTACGCCAACATCCAGGCCAAGCCTTGAGCGCGGCAAACATGCTGAACGTTTTGAAGGGCAGCCCGATTGTCGCATCACACATTAATGACACATCCGTCGTGCAAGATGCATACTCACTTCGCTGCGCCCCACAGGTAACGGGCGCAGTGCGTGACACGATTGCGCATGCCACGTTGGTTGCTACTCGCGAACTAGCTGCAGCCGTTGATAACCCTGTTGTGTTGGCAGATGGTCGCGTTTCATCCAATGGAAACTTCCATGGCGCACCGGTTGCCTATGTTCTAGATTTCTTGGCCATCGCTGCTGCTGACTTAGGTTCAATTTGTGAACGTCGCACTGATCGAATGTTAGATAAGGCTCGTTCCCACGGACTGCCACCATTCTTAGCTGATGACCCTGGCGTTGATTCTGGATTGATGATCGCGCAATACACCCAAGCTGCATTAGTTTCGGAAAATAAGCGCCTTGCCTCCCCAGCCAGCGTGGATTCAATTCCAAGTTCTGCCATGCAAGAAGACCACGTCTCTATGGGTTGGAGTTCAGCTCGCAAACTTCGCCAAGCCATTGATAACCTGACCAAGATTGTTGGGATTGAATTGATGACAGCGGCTCGGGCGATTGACCTACGGGCACCCCTGCATCCATCACCAATAACTGGGGCTGCTGTAGCAGAATTGCGAAAAACCAGTCCAGGACCGGGACCAGATCGCTTCCTAGCCCCTGACATGCAGGCTGCAGTTGATGTCGTTGCGAATGGGACACTGGCAAAACTCGTAAGGTAAAACTATGGAGAATATTCGCAAGCTCGCGCTTTATCTAGTTCTTGCTTTCGCTGTTGTTGGCGGATTAGTTACCATCAATCAAACTTTGGCAGACCACTCTGGTTTGTTTGGACTTGCCTTTACCTCAGCCTGGTTGTTCCCAATGGTGATTGGCTGTTGGCTAGCCTGGCGTCGCCCAATGATTGCATTCCCATTGCTGATGATTTGGTCGATGTCGGTTCTCGGCTTATTGCTTTGGCAATCGCTGGCACCAAGTTGGTGGAACACGATTTTGAATTCAAACGGACCGATCATTACCACCGCGATGTTTGCGCTGACTGCGCCGTTAGCAATTTATGGCTACAAGCGTCGCACTCGATTCGTTGCACTAATTCTGATCGGCTTGTCTGTACTAAATGCATTAGCAACATCAAACACCGAATCTGGCGAAAATTCTGAGCTAGTGATAACAATCCCAGTTCTCGCAGCTGGCGTACTTTTCTTAATCGCTTCATTTGTCGATAAGCAAGATGATTCAGCCGAAGAGAAATAAGTCTTAAGTAACTAGTTGAGCCGGTTCTTTCGGTGGTCTACTGACCACAACTAAGCCGGTGAGGATCAATACCGATCCCACTATGCCAATCGCAGAAACTGTCTCGCCCAAAAGAACTACACCCAAGATCGATGCAGTCAGTGGTTCCATCAATCCAACTGTGACTGCAGTAGCCGCACCAATTCGGGAAATGCCGTAAATAAAGAATGCGTAGGCAACTGCAACCGTAACTATGCCGCCGTAAAGTACGCCAAGCAGTAAAACCGGATCTTGCAAAAAACTAAAGTCTCTGCCGTAACTCAAAGGTGCTTGAAAAATTGTTCCGATAGTGAACATTGGAGCAACGCATTGAAATGGAGTGTGACGTTTGGAAATCATGCCCATTCCAGTTGCTTGCATCGAGTAACCAAATGCCGCAGCCATTGCAAAGGCAACACCAAGAAAACTCACAGTGTTGTTTCCACTTGGCCAGTTAAGCGCCACCACACCTGCTACCGCTACTACTGTGCCGAGCGCCCACTGCTTACCGGGTGGTTGCTTCAATGCAATCCAGGCAATCAAACCAACAAAGATCGGAGCCACACCAATTGAAACTACGGCAGCTACGCCAACGCCAGTTAATTGAAAAGCCAAAATGAAAAACGGGAAGAATAGAGCTGCGCCGGTGCCACCAACCAAGATTGGAACTATGTCTTGCTTGGTATAGCGCTTCTTGTTCCTTGAAAAAAGCACAAGAAGCCAAAGCGTACTAACGCCCGTGAGATTGCGTATCAAAGAGTATTGAAACTCTGTACCCTCTGGAAAAAGCCCGACAACTGGTCCCACTGTGCCCCAGATAATCGTTCCGAGGGCAACAGCAAAGATTCCAAGTACGCGACCGTCAGATCGCTTGCGATGCCTACCCGTTTGTTGGGAAGCCAAGGTTCAATCCACCATGGCTTGGATCTAACCAACGGCTGGTTACAACCTTGCCACGGGTGAAGAAGTGAACGCCTTCAGTTCCGTGTGCGTGGGTATCGCCGAATAGTGATGCTTTCCAGCCACCGAATGAGAAGTAAGCCATTGGCACAGGGATTGGCACGTTAATACCGATCATGCCAACTTCAACTTCATTCTGGAAACGACGAGCAGCGCCACCATCGTTGGTGAAGATTGCAGTTCCGTTGCCGTATGGGTGATCGTTGATCAACTTCAGTGCTTCTTCATAAGTATCAGCGCGAACTACGGAAAGAACTGGTCCGAAGATTTCTTCCTTGTAGATCGTCATGTCCTTGGTTACGTTGTCAAACAGTGTTGGTCCGATGAAGTAACCCTCACCATCACTATCTGGAACTACGTCGCGGCCATCAACAACAACTGTCGCGCCTTCAGCAACACCAGTGTCGATGTAACCCTTGACCTTGTCGCGGTGAACGCCAGTAACAAGTGGACCCATGTCAGTGCCACGTGTTCCATCGCCCGTCACGATCTTGCCCATGCGATCTTCAATCTTTGAAATTAAGTCATCTGCAATTGGACCAACAGCAACAAGTGCAGAGATCGCCATGCAGCGCTCGCCCGCAGAACCAAAGCCAGCGTTAACGGCTGAGTCAGCTGCAAGGTCTAGGTCAGCATCTGGAAGTACAACCATGTGGTTCTTTGCTCCACCTAGTGCCTGGATACGCTTACCGTTTGCAGTTCCAGTTTCGTAGATGTATTTGGCAATTGGAGTTGAGCCAACAAAGCTAACGGCCTTAATGTCTGGATGAGTAAGGATGCGATCGACTGCTTCCTTATCACCATGCACAACGTTGAATACACCGTCTGGAAGACCTGCGTCTTTCCACATCTGT
>JBDLQS010000072.1:0-3791 GCA_039800445.1 Actinomycetota bacterium | reverse complement strand
GCCGGCGCGCTGGAAACATTGGTATGTCCCTAACGTGGCTTGGAACTCTATTGCTAGGCATGGCGATTCTGTTTCGAGGACTTTCGGCTGGCCGTGTCCCAATCGGAAACATGTATGAGTTTTCGCTAGCAACTGGCTTTGCAGTATCGCTGACTTACTGTTTGATGTCGCTTTCTCGCGACCTGCGTTGGCTCGGCGTTTTTATTACAGTTCCTGTCTTACTAGATCTTGGTCTTGCGTTAACTGTTCTTTATGCCGAAAGCTCGCAACTAGTTCCAGCCCTTAATTCCTATTGGTTAGCGATTCACGTTTCTGCAGCCGTTGTGTGTTTCGGTGCCTTCACAATTGGTGCCGCGCTTTCTGGTTTGTATCTGGTGGCGCAATCTGCCGAAGACCGAGTTGCCACAGGCAAAGAACCAGGTCGCAGCGCAGCGATTGCGCAGCGCATTCCGTCAGCAGATCGCTTGGACTTAATGTCTTACCGAATTCACGCTTTCATGTTTCCAATCTGGACCTTTGCAGTCATCGCTGGCGCAATTTGGGCTGAAGCTGCTTGGGGTCGTTACTGGGGCTGGGATCCAAAGGAAACCTGGGCCTTTATTACTTGGGTGATTTATGCGGCTTACTTGCATGCTCGAGCAACTGCTGGCTGGCGGGGCAAAAAAGCTGCCTATGTCGCAATCGCGGGATATGCCACGATTTTGTTCAACTACTTTGTTGTGAACATTTTCGTACAAGGCTTGCATTCATATTCAGGCCTTTAGGAATCAACTAGCGCTTCGGCGAAAGATCGCGCAAGAAACTTGGGTCATCATCTGGAGCAAAGACATCGTCATCGCCCCGTCCCCAACCGCGGCCATTTGTGCGACCAAACAAAATCCATAGCAATGGACCAATTACAGGTATGAAGATAATGATTGCAACCCAAACCAATTTCGGTAGCGCTTTTGGATTAGGCGTCTGCAGGCAATCTACTAGGGCATAGACCGATAGGCCGATGACCAAAACGGTTAAAACAAAGCGAGGCATACCTAGATCGTAAGTCAGAATTCGAAAGTTGGCTAACAGACATAAACTAATGAAGTGAATCCATTCATTTCTTACACTCTGGCCCGTCTGGGATTACTTGCAGTCACCTTAGGCATCGGTTATTTGTTTGGCCTGCGCGGTCCGCTGCTAATCATTTTGGGGTTCTTGGGTTCGGGAGTGATTTCCCTAGTCCTACTTAATAGTCAAAGGTCGCAACTGGGAGGTCGGATATCTGGATACTTTTCCGGAATCAACCAAAGGTTAGATGCCAACACTCGTAAAGAGGATTTTGACGAGTAGCTTTACATTCCGTTTGGTGACAACCATATAGCAACGGAAAGCATGCCGGAGAAAAGCAAAAGCATGCGGGCAGTGTCACCGAGTACTGGAATCAGATCTGGACCGGTGGCTCCATTACGAACTGCTTGCAAGGGACGCCTGGCACTTAAAATTGCGAACAATCCAATGAAGGCACTCTCGGGGCCAGTTTCAGAAAAGTTCATAGCAAGTGGCATAAAGAATCCAACCAAGATGCAGGCGCGATAAAGCTCACGAGTTTTTGCATCGCCCAAGCGAACTGCCAAAGTTCGTTTTCCAGACAATTCATCAGTTGGAATATCACGCAAGTTGTTTGCAACCAAGATCGCAGTTGATAACGCGCCACATGCGACACCACCGATTAGGGCCAAAACTGTAACTTGCCCAGTTTGGCTAGCACTGGTTCCGGCAACTGCGACTAGACCGAAGAATACGAAGACGAATAATTCTCCGTAGCCGGCGTAGCCGTACGGCTTCGAGCCTCCGGTATAAAACCAAGCTGACGCAATTGCGGCAATTCCAATCGGAATCAATAACCACACCTGACTTAACAAAACCATGCCAAGTCCGGCCAGCGCACTAACTCCAAATGAGATGAAGGCAGCACGCTTAACTTCTTCTGGAGTTGCTAACTTCTGACCAACAAGGCGCACTGGTCCAACTCGATTTTCATCAGTGCCGCGAATGCCATCGCTGTAGTCATTTGCATAGTTAACTCCGACTTGAAGCGAAATACCGACAACGAGTGCCAACAGTGCGATGAGTGGTCGAAAGGATCCTTCAAATTCAGCTATTGAAGTGCCGACTAAAACTGGAGCAACTGCTGCCGGCAAAGTTCTGGTTCGTGCGCCATCAATCCATTGCGTACGGGTGGCCATGAAGATCCTTAATGATTTGTTCCTGGGTGTGGAAACAGTTTTTGAGTCATTTCGTTTGCAGCTTGCATTCGTAAACTTATCCGATCGATTTTTCCAGAATCGAGCATGGGTAGCGAAGTTACTAATTGCACAGTTCGAGGAACTGCTGCTCTACCAATTTGATCACGAATAGTGCCCTGTATTTCGGATGTCAAACTTGAAGGATCAGAAATATGGTTTCGGGTTACTACGTATGCAATTGGAATCGATCCCCAAAGCTCGTCTTGTAAGTCAATGACTGCCACATCTTCAATAGCTGGGTGATGTCGGATGAGGGATTCCACTGCGCTCAATGCAACGTTAACTCCACCTACTGTTACAACGTCATCCAATCGGCCCAAGATATGTAAGAGACCACTTGAGTCTAGTTTTCCAACGTCGTGCGTTTGAACTTGACCAGAGATGAAGCTGACTGCATCTAGATCTGGTCGCAGACGGTAGCCACTTGCCGCTACTGATCCAGAAATTGTAACTCGACCGGGTTCAACGTCATCTTTAGTGCCAAGTGAAATGTTTACGCCATCAAGTGGGCGACCATCGAATACACAGCCACCGCAGGTTTCGGTCATGCCATAAGAGATGGAAACTTTTATTCCAAGCTCGCGCATTTTGTTTAACATCGGCTGTGGAGTTGCAGCGGCTCCACTTAGCACTAAGTCATAAGACTGTAATGCTTCAATGCCCACGCTGCCAGATTCAATTAATCGAGCAATCTGCGTTGGGACTAAAGACACCATGAGCGCTCGGCTATCTTTATTACTTTCCCGAACGGCTCGCATTGTTGTGGCAGCAAATGCAGCAGCTTCAAAAGTTCGCGCACCGCCAACACTTGGATCAATTTCAAATGGGCTGTTGTGGTACCAAGACCTAACTAAAACCATGACGCCAGCGATTCGATGGGCTGGCATAGAGACCACCCAACGATTGTTGGTACCGAATCGATTTCCGAAAGCAGTCGCAGAAGCTGACAAAGCTTGTTGGCTTAGCATCACTCCTCTGGGGGATCCAGTTGATCCGGAGGTTGCACACACAATTGCAATGTCATTGGATTCGAGAGGATATTTTGGATCATCTGGGCGAAGCGCCTTTAGGGTTTGAGTCACAATAAATTCAGGGGAGTCAGCCATCGGAGCAATTGCTGGGCCTGACCCATCAAGGGCTGGGCCAATAACTGAGGCAAGTTTCAGAACTCCACCCATGCCAGGGGGAACCGTCACCGCAGTTAGCGCCCGCGGATTCTGGCTTTTTCTGGATGTGTCAGATTGCGTCATCGAGACTAGCCTAGAGCGAAGAACTATTCCTCAAGATTTTCCTAAGGTTTGTTATGGATACCCGAACAAAGTACGTGCTCCCACCAGTGGTTACGGACGATAGTCCTGCGAAAAAAGACCCGAGTTACTCATCGATCACGACTGCCTGCGAATGGGTGCGAACTGGTGATTACACCGACATTATTTTGGAGCGATCCGCAGGTGTTGATTCGGGCATTGCCAAAATCACCATCAACCGCCCAGAGAAGCGAAATGC
>JBDLQS010000071.1:0-3022 GCA_039800445.1 Actinomycetota bacterium | reverse complement strand
CAAATAGTTCTCCAGCGGAAAAACTTGAATTGGTTACGGCCAATCAAAACGATGGTCACTTTGTAGCAATGATCGGTGATGGCATCAATGATGCTGCTGCGCTAGCTAAAGCGCACTTAAGTTTGGCAATGGGCACTGGCGCTGATGTAGCAGCCAGCGCTGCTGACATCGTGTTGTTACGTTCGACCATGGCTGCTGCTGTTGATGCAATTGAGTTGTCGCGCGCAACTATGCGCACTATCAAGATCAATTTGTTCTGGGCCTTTGCTTACAACGTTGCAGCAATTCCACTTGCCATGCTTGGATTACTTGGCCCGGTGATTGCCGCTGCAGCAATGGCCTTCTCAAGTGTCTTTGTAGTCACCAACAGTTTGCGACTTCGATCCTTCAAAGCGATATCTGGCTAAACCCAGCAGTGCTTATTTGAGCTGGCTAAACCCAGCTAGGAAGCCACATTCGCAACTGCCACATCTCATAAGAAATCGAGTGGCCAGTCAAGATCGGATAGAAGAACGCAGTTAACACTGCAGTGACAATTAAGAAAGTTAGCGTTGGCCAGCGCCAAGCAAATGGTTTATCGCTTCGCACTCTTTCATTTGCCAGGTAAAGCACTAGAGCTAATGCCATAACGGTGTAAGGAATGAAAGCGACTGAGTAGAAACTAAATGTGGTGCGCTCTGGGAAGAACAACCAAGGCACCCAACCAGCAGCAAATGCCACTGCGATTGGCAGTGCAGCACTATGGCGGCGGGCAACTGCAAAGTAAATGATGATTGCTAGCGCAATAACTCCAGCCCACCAGATCAATGGATTACCAAGTGGAATTACTTCTTGCGAACATTTGTCCGCGCCACAAGTTGGATCGGTTTCGTAATAGAAACTTGTTGGCCGAATCATTAAGGGCCAGGACCATGGATTAGCTGAGTAACTATGTGGAGTGACTAAGTTCGCATGAAAGCTCAACATATCTTTGTGATAGTGAAACAGACTTGCTAACGCATCGGGCATCCATGAATCCACATTATTTTCTTGAGCCCAATTTCGATTCCAGCCACCTGAACTTCTAAACCAGCCAATCCAACTTGAGATATAGATAGCAATGATTACAAATGGCATTAGTAGGGCAGGTAAGAAATCCTTAGTCAGCCAAACTGTGAAGCCTTCAAAGCGCTTGCTTCTTCGTTCGTAATCCCAAACCAACATCAGAATTCCAAAAGCGGCTGCGAAGTAAACGCCACTCCATTTGGTTGCGCAAGCTAACCCAAGGGCTGCAACCATGGCCCAGCGCCAAGATTTGGATCCACCAGAGTTAGCCGAGTCTCGGTCCATAATCAGGAACCCAAAAGCACAAAGCACAAAGAACGAAAGGGAAGTGTCGAGTAATGCAGTTCTACTCATTGCAATGTGTAGGCCATCAAGGGCAAGCAATAACCCAGCAACAGTTCCGATGAAGTTTGAGTTAGTTAGTCGGCGAGCAATTCTCGCCGTAAGTAAGACGCTGAGGATGCCAAGAATCGCAATGGCTATTCGCCAGCCAAATGGGGTTGCGCCAAAGATTGCTTCACCACTGGCAATAACCCACTTACCTACCGGAGGATGAACTATATAGGACGCAGCATCAGTGAAGATACTTGCGAAGTTTTCACCACCACTTGAAAGCAAGACCGAGTCAGCATCGTCAATAACTTTGCGTTCGTGGCCAAAAGTAAAAAGTGCCAAAGAGTCTTTAACGTAATAAGTTTCATCGAAAATAATGGCTTGTGGCTGACCTAAATACGGCAATCGCAAAAGTGCTGCCAATCCAGTTGCGGCCAATGGCCCACGCCAGCCAGCCCAACCACCCGCAGGTTTGGACTTTATATCCAGGTCAAACGGAGCGCGCTTTGACTTAACTGGTTCGGTCACCTCAGTTGTCTCCACTGCTTAAAAGTACAGGAGTTGTTCTGGTTTAGGGAATGATGGAGGGATGTCAGGTCAGTTATTTCTTGCAGCCACACCAATTGGAAACATTGGTGATGCCTCAGCGCGACTGCGGGAAATTCTGGAAACTGCAAATGTAATTGCTGCCGAAGATTCCAGGCGAGCCCATCGTTTGCTATCTGATTTGGGAATCACAACTCAGGCACAAATCTGGTCGTTTTACGACGCGGTTGAAGAAGCCAAGAGTCCAGAACTAATTGGACGCGTTCTGTCTGGCGAAACGGTTGTAATGATTTCGGATGCCGGTATGCCAAGTGTTAGTGACCCGGGCTATCGGTTAGTACAAGAAGCAATTGCCCAGAATGTAAAGGTCTCGGTAATTCCTGGACCGTCAGCAGTTCTGGCTGCTCTGGCAGTCAGCGGACTTCCAGTTGATCGATTTTCCTTTGAAGGATTCTTGCCGCGGAAATCTGGCGAACGACGAACCCTTTGCGAATCGCTATTGCATGAACAGCGGACCATGGTTTTCTTTGAAGCGCCACATCGCTTAGTTGATTCACTAGTTGATCTAGAAGCGGTATTTGGTTCAGATCGACAAGGCGTAATTTGTCGTGAGCTAACCAAGACTTATGAAGAAGTAGTACGCGGCACTTTGGCTGAATTAGTTGCCTGGAGTGACCGCGAAATCCTGGGTGAAATAACTTTGGTAATTTCTGGGGCACAGCCTTTGCCAGAAACAACTGCGCAGGATTGGGTTGGTCTGGTTGCAACTCGGGTTGAAGTTGGCGAGACCCAGCGTGATGCCATTGCATCGGTGGCGCGCGAGCTTGGTGTGCCAAAGCGAGATGTCTACGACGCGGTGCTAGCCGATCAGCGCCAGCGAAAAAGTTAATCCAGTTTCGCTCTAGACTTAACGCATGACCAGCACCAAAGCGTTTTATCTGACGACGCCCATTTACTACGTAAATGATGCGCCTCACATTGGACACGCATACACAACTGTTGCTGGCGATGTCATGACTCGCTGGCACCGGCTTGCTGGTGAAGATGTTTGGTTCTTAACTGGAACTGACGAACATGGCCAAAAAGTTTTGCGTACTGC
>JBDLQS010000070.1:0-4516 GCA_039800445.1 Actinomycetota bacterium | reverse complement strand
GCGACTGGCTTCTTTGCTGGAGCTTTTGCTGCTGACTTGGCTGGCGCCTTCTTGGCGGCCTTGGCTGGTGCGGACTTCTTAGCAGTTGTTTTACTGGCTGTTGTCTTCTTGGCTGGTGCTGCCTTCTTCGGTGCCACTTATGCCTCTTTCAGCGCTAACTTGCGGTGTCTTACTTTCTATTCCTGCTATCGCTTGGGCAATAACAAGAGCCCTTGTCAAGCAAGAAGCTCAACACGGGCAACACCACGAGGATGTTTCTTAAGTGTACTCCTGAATGCTGACAGCGCAGAATCGAGGGCACCGGGTTGGGATTTCACCTATTAGCGCGAAACCAGAACCGTTTTGGCGGACCGAACTGGGGTGGTTAAAGTCCGAGATTGTCGCAAGACCTCACCAGTCACATCAAAAGTGCCCACACCCGAGACGGTGTACTGGGCTTGCCAGACCGCAGTTACTCCAACACTGTAATTTCCAGGACTTCGATACTGGTGGGTGATTTGGCGACTTGGATAAGGGGCACCAGCCACGCTCTTCCAAACCGATGATCCATCACCCCAAGTCCATCGCCATGTTGGTTTGGCGGTAATTGAAACTAGATGACCAGATAGCGAAAAGTTTGGCGGCCTAAAGCTAGTTGGCTGACCAGTCCAAAAGATCACCGGAACACTCGTTAGTGAACCACCGGGTGGGTCAAAGCCAGGGCGCAACGCTGGAATGTATCTCACGACATGGTCAGTAACCCGACCTTCGGCCTGCCGGCGCGTAACGGGCGTGGAACTTCCCCAGCAAACCGATCCCACGACTGCAACGGTGCTGGCAGTTCGACCAAACCAAACTCGATAAAGCAAACTCCCTCGAGGACATGAAGTAACTGCGTGTCTGCACGGAGAATTTGCTCCTTGCATGCAATAGATCGTGTAACGCCAGGTGCAGCCCAGGCAATCCGCAACAGCTGACCGAGTTGCCCTAGAACCTGAAAACGAATCTGGTAACAATAAGCCACCAGTTCCAACGTAGGCAGCAATTGAGTTGTTGCCGCCAACATTTGGATTCGCAGCAACTGGTGGCGAGCCTGCCAGCGTCGAGATGCAAAGCGCGGCCGCTCCAACAGCTGCCAATCGCAAAAGCCTTGTTTTCATATGGTTCCCCCCGAAACATATGTGGCCATTTGAATTTGCCAAGATCTTGAGCCTAGATCGTGAACTCGATAATTCAAGTCCGGATTTATTGGCTGTGGATAATTACGCAGCGCCCTTCAAGCAAGCATCGAAACTCACGGCCGCCAACGATGATGACCAAACCGATGGTGGCACATTGTGGCGAAGTGCAATGTCCAGGAGCTGAGCTAGTGAATAACTGGCGTCAATTTGCAAGGCGTGATCAACGGCAAGGCGCGTGAGTTGAGTTTGACCTTCCAACCATGCAATGCCTGCATAGACCGTAGCTATCGGCGCTGTGAATTCTGGTGTTGAGCGCGCCACTTCTCGAATCAAATGTGACAGAAATTGGCCTCGTAGTTCTGGCGCATCGTGCAGCCTTCGAAGTAGGCCATCTCGAGTTCTGATGTCGCAAAGGCCGACGCTCAATTGCGCGTGCTCTTTCCAATTTAAGTCTTTATCAATTTGGAGTCGGTCAAAAATCGCTTGGACCAGATCACCTCGAGCCGAAAAAGCATCAGCATCAACGGCTTCAGCAAAGGCGTTGGCAGCTTTCATTATCTGGGTGTTTCGTTGCTTAACTTGCTGGGCACTGAGCGAAGGTGCCTTCAGATCAAGTAATGAATCTGAGTTCTGCTCGTCATGGGAATTTTTCATCTCCAAAGCCTGCGACTTTGAAAACATCAAATCCATAGTCAACAAATGACTGTGTGAAATTCCACGCTGTGAATGGCCACTAATTTTGGGCATAAAGGAGCACCCAGAGTTCGGGTGGCTTCCCCTCCGCCGTCCCTCTGGGTGCTTAACGAAAATCTAGACAACAAACCCCCACAACCTCGGTAATGACACGCCCAGCGTGTCGGATCCAAAACCTGACCCCGGTGATGCGCACCTGTCCCGGTTGTGCCAAAGTTTTCTCATGCAACTAGATCACGTCGCCTACGCCGTCACGAATGCCGAACTTGCGGACACAGTGCAGCGCCTCGGAGCTGAGTTAGGCGTTGCATTTATCGATGGTGGAAAGCACCCGCGTGCTGGTACCCGTAACTTTATTTTGCCAATGGCTTCAGGCCAATACATCGAAATCGTGGCTCCCCTAGAGCACCCGGTTGCCGAAACCGTTCCGTTTGGTCAGGCAGTTCGTAATCGCGCCGATGCTGGTGGTGGCTGGATGGGTTGGGCTGTTCGCGTTGACGATGTGGCTCCTTTGGAGGCTCGCATTGGTCGCCAGGCTGGCCTTGGGCATCGCTTGCGTCCAGGTGGCACTGACTTAACTTGGAAGCAGATTGGCGTTATCGACCTAATCGCTGAACCAATTTTGCCATTCTTTATTAAGTGGGATGACATGAGTGCGCACCCAAGTGTTGGTGGATCTAACACCATCAGCATCACGGAGTTCGCACTCAGTGGCGACCGGGAATCGTTAACCTCTTGGCTTGGTGATACTCCTGAAGCACTTCTAAACGAAATTGCATTGACTTGGGTTCAAGACGATGAAATCGGATTGAACTCAGTTACCTTCCAAACTCCAAACGGTTCCGTAACCATTAGCTAATTGCGCGGCAATAACGCAGAGCTCTTCCCAATTCTTGGTTGTTCTGTTGGCTGCGTAAAGAAAGTAAGAGTCTTGTAATTCGCCAGCATCCTTGGCAGCATCTGAGCGACAACTTTTGCGTCGTCTAGCGCAGTGTGTGCGCTCTCCTGTGAGATTTCAAAATGTGTTGCCAAAGTTCCTAACTTGAAATTGTCAGTTCCCTTAACAGTGCTCCTGGCCAACCAGTAAGTGCAGATAGCTGGCATCGTTAACAGCTTGGCACCAGCAAGCTGTGCTTCCGCAGCGACAAAGCCCTCATCGAACTTTGCGTGATGTGCCACGAAAATTGCATTGTCCATGACTCTGGCTAAGTCATCAAAAACTTGATCAAAAGTTGGCGCACCCGCAACCATGTCAGAAGTAATGCCATGGATCCAATCTGCTCCAGTATTTCCATCTTCTGGATTAATCAGCGAAGTCATAAAATCTTGAATTTGGCCAGCCTGATTGATTCGCACCGCAGCAATTTCGATAACCCGCGCTCCAGCAGCAGGGTCTAGTCCTGAGGTCTCAACATCGACCACAACAAAATCGTGGTCGAGCTCATGAGTGCCGCCCGTTCCCCCGTAATGCAGAAAATGACCAACATCTCCAGGGTTTGCAAAGCGCGATTCCATAACTATGAATGTATCGGTCACCTCAGACTTACCTGCAGGCATCCCAAGGTGTGTGGTTAACCAACCTATGTGCAAGCCAGACGTAGGCTAAAGCTATGAAACTTCCCGTACTTATTTCCGGTCTTGCCGTTTCCTTTGTGTTGCTAGGTTGCTCTGAGCAAACACAGGTTGCAAGCACTATGGAAGAGAGCATTTCCCCGAGTGCGGTTGCGCCCAGCGTTGCCTACGAAGAGATGCCACAAGTTGCTGAAGTTAGTGTGACTTTGGAATGTGCGACGTTTTCTGAAGGTGCTGTGCCATTTGTTCGTCAAGAAGCTGACTTGATCGTCAACGATGTTCAGTATCGCGTTGCAACAGTCGCTTGTGGCGAAATAGCCAGTGAGGTAAGCGCCGAAGTTGTTGAATCGTTTGTAGCAGACAACGGCGTGTGGGCATCAAATGGATTGGTTTCTGGTCCTGACGTACCGTTCAATACTTCCGGTCCATGTGAATCCGACAATACTGTGGTTAGGTGTCCAGCCTTTGTTGTCGCTGAAGAAGGCGAAGCCGTTGGTTACATCGAAATTACTGGCCAGGACAATGGCTTAGTTTGGACCTTCGTCGCTGAAGAAGTAGTAGCTCTTTAACTTCTCCTCCAGCGACGTTAGATCAACCTAGCTGCGGCCGATAGGCAAAGTTTGACTGCCTACAACCTTGCCTTTACGGGAAAGTGTCACTGTCACGTCACAAGTTCCTGAACCTTTAACTTTCACAACTCGCCCGCTTACCTTGCAGCTATCTCCAGCGGCGCTCTTGATCTTTATCTTGGTTCCCTTTGGAGCCTTTGGGAAAGTTAGCTTGGTTGCAAACCCAGACAAGTTTGGAATCTTGTTTGTCTTAGCGAAGTAGCGTGTTGCTGCTGGATCACTAGTTACAGATTTAACAACTGGGGCTGCAGCTTCTAAATCCGGTGACACGGTATCGGCAGACTCTGGAGTTTGTGAATAGGTTGGCGCAGATTGCGGAGCTGAAACGTCCACTGGGTTGTTGTTGACTGCGCAAACACTACCACCACCGGAACCGTTATAGCGCGAGGTGTAACTCCAAGCCTTGCAAATAACATCGCCTGGGCTGGCATCAGCTGCATCTTGAGCTCTACTTTGGGCATC
>JBDLQS010000069.1:0-19935 GCA_039800445.1 Actinomycetota bacterium | reverse complement strand
TAGTTGAATCTGCTCGAAACGCAACAATCGCGGGCGCTCCGATTTATGGCACATTTATGAATCGAGACGAAACTGCAAACCCAAGTGCAACCTTATGGGTGACACTAGTTCTGATCTTCTTAATGACCCTGACTTCATTCCTAACTCAGCGCCAATTGATTGTTAAGAACACTGCACCTGATAATCCAATGGTTAAGCAGCAAAAGATTTTGCTTTACGTATTCCCAGTAATTTTTGCTGTCACCGGTATTAACTTCCCAGTTGGAGTTTTGCTTTACTGGTTCACCACAAACCTTTGGACCATGGGACAGCAGTTCTACGTCATCCGAAATAGCCCGCAGCCAGATACCCCAGCATTCAATGCCCTAGAAGCCCGAAAAGCTGCAAAGCGGGCAAAAAAGAACCCGCAACCACAGCCTGAAATCGAGCCAACACCGGAACCTAAACCGACTCGGCAGCAACCCAAAAAGAAGCCCAAAAAGAAGCGAAAATAGTTTCACGTGAAACCATCCCCCACCCAAAATTAGATCTCTAACCTAGAAAGGCCAAACAAAATGGCTGAAAAACTCTCACTCCTTGAGCAAGAAGGCGAAATCGCCGCAGATTACTTAGAAGGCCTACTAGACATTGCAGACCTTGATGGCGACATCGACATGGACGTTGAAAATGATCGCGCAACTGTAAGCATCGTTGGCGCAGACCTTTCCCAACTCGTGGGCAAAAAAGGTGAAGTACTAGATGCGATTCAAGAATTGACTCGCTTAGCAGTAACCCGTGAAACTGGCGAGCGCTCCCGGCTAATGCTTGATATCTCAGGCCATAGAGCTGCGGTGAAAGCCAAACTAATTGAGGTAGCAAAAGAAGCTGCAGCAAAAGCTAACGAAACTGGCGAAGAAGTTGAACTAAAGCCAATGAACGCATTTGAGCGCAAAGTAGTCCATGACGCAGTTGGCGAAGCTGGTGCCACCAGTGTCTCCAAGGGCGAAGAACCAAAGCGCCGAATTGTGGTCCTTCCGGCTTAGTTTCACGTTTCACGTGAAACATTTATCGAAAGACTAATTCAGTGAGAGAAATCACCGAGGTTTATCCAGATGCTGCGGAAAACCTTGCCCGATTCGCGCATTGGTTAGCTGGAGCAGGTGTGGAACGTGGCTTTTTAGGGCCTCGGGAAGTTGATCGAATTTGGGATCGCCACATCGCAAACTGCGCAGTTGTTGAGGAACTTATCCCAGCTAATTCAAAGGTTTTTGACATTGGTAGTGGGGCTGGGTTGCCTGGCTTAGTCCTAGCAATAGTTCGACCAGACATCACAATTGGTTTAATCGAGCCATTAATGCGCCGCTCGGAATTCCTAAAGGAAGTTGTTACAGACCTTGGTTTAACTGAGCAAGTAACAGTTATTCGAGGCAGAGCTGAAGAACTAAAAGGCCAGACCGCACCTGTTGTTACAGCCCGGGCCGTTGCCCCTCTAGGAAAACTACTTACCTGGTCACTGCCATTAACCACTAAAGGTGGGCAGATTTTGGCCATGAAGGGCAGTTCGGCAGCCACCGAGATTGCCGAAGCTAAAGAAATCCTCAATGGCCGCAAGGCAGAAATAGTGCTTTGTGGCGAAGGCGTGGTTGATCCACAGACCACTGTTGTACGGGTGACCACCTAACATAAGCGTCAGGCATTTGCCCTACGCTTAAGACTCAAGTTAGTAATACTGGGGTTAAGAAATTAGGTTGGCAAAATGGCTTACGCCGATGAAGAAGACACACCGTTAGCAGCCGCTGCAGCCGCTGCGGTCTATGTTCGACGTGGACTCAAAGGTACATTTACCAAGCCAAAGCAAACCCGAATCATCACAATTGCCAACCAAAAAGGCGGCGTAGGCAAAACCACATCCGCAGTAAACCTGGCCGCATCTATGGCGCTTGCCGGACTTAATGTTTTGGTAATTGACCTAGATCCACAAGGAAATGCCAGCACCGCTTTTGGCATTGACCACTATGAAGATGCCAGCGGATCCTTTGATGTTTTGCTAGATGGTGAAGCTATTGCCGACATGATGAGTGCGGCTCAAGGCTTTGATTCCTTATGGGTGCTGCCAGCAACATTGGACTTAGCAGGCGCAGACATTGAACTTATTTCAACAGTGGATGAAGCCAAGCGACCATTTCTTTTAAAGCAGGCCTTGGCAGACTTCTTGGCCGAGCATGAAATGGACTACATTTTCATAGACTGCCCACCAAGTCTGGGATTACTGACCATTAATGCCCTAGCCGCAGTCAAAGAAGTATTGATCCCAATTCAATGTGAGTTCTATGCCCTCGAGGGTGTCCAGCAACTGCTTCGAACCATCGAGTTCGCCAAAGAACGCCTAAATCCAGAACTCGAAGTCAGCACGATTTTGCTGACTATGTATAACTCCACGACTAACCTTTCTGCCTCAGTTGTTGAGGAAGTACGAAACTACTTTGGTAAAAAAGTCCTTGAAACTGTGATCCCGAGGTCGATTTATGTCGCAGAAGCCCCATCTTTCGGGCAATCTGTAATGACCTATGACCCAGGATCAACTGGGGCAGTAGCTTATTTAGCCGCAGCACGCGAAATCACCGAACGTAAACAGAAGGGTTAATGCAATGGCAAAACGACAAAGCCTAGGCCGCGGCTTAGGAGCACTGATCCCGGATGTTTCACGTGAAACCACAACCGCAAAGCCAAAGAGTGGAACTGGAGCCAAGCCAGCTAAGAAAGTTGCCGGCAATGCACCCAAAAAGGCGGCCCCGGCAACTAAATCCACAGCCAAACCAGCAACAAAGACTGCAACTAAGGCAGCAGCCCCAGCAGCTCCAAGCCAAGCCCCAGCAGCAATCGCCGGCCTTACGTTTGCTGAACTTCCAGTTCGCTCAATAACCCCAAATGCCCAGCAACCACGCCAAGTATTTGACGATGAGGCATTAGCTGAGTTGGTGCACTCTATTCAAGAAGTTGGGTTAATGCAGCCGATTGTGGTGCGCCCGACTAAGGGTGGGGGATACGAACTTGTAGCTGGTGAGCGCCGATTACGTGCCACCAAAAAGGCAGGATTCAAGACAATTCCAGCACTGATTCGCGAAACCGCTGATGACCAGATGTTGCGCGATGCCTTACTTGAGAACTTGCACCGAGCTGCGCTAACTCCACTGGAAGAAGCCGCCGCTTACAAGCAATTACTAGAGGATTTCGGTGGAACTCAAGATGAGTTGGCAACCCGCTTGGGTCGCTCTCGTCCTCAGATCTCCAACACACTTCGCCTACTTAACTTGCCGCCAGCAGTCCAACGCCGAGTTGCGGCAGGAGTTATTTCAGCTGGTCATGCTCGGGCATTGCTTGGTCTTAAGGATGCCGCAGCAATCGAGCGCTTAGCTAGTCGAATTGTTGCCGAAGGTCTTTCGGTGCGAACTGTGGAAGAAATCGTTTCGCTAGGACAAGACGACAAACCAGCGAAGTCAACGGCAAAGAAGCCCGGTGGCAAGATCAGCGCCCCCGGACTTAAATCCATGGGAGATCGACTATCTGACCGGTTAGACACCAGAGTCACGGTTCAGGTTGGTAAGTCTCGCGGCAAAGTAATTATTGAGTTCGCCACCTTGGAAGATCTGCAGAGAATCGTTGAAGTCATTGATCCAAAGCAGCGTGGCATGTTTGGGGAGCCAATCAAGTAATTCACTTACCCACATGTGAACAACTTGTGTAGGAAGTGAAAATGTGACCTAGATCACATAAAGGACTTAACCGATCCTTGGCGCCAGAATCCGCGTCACGGCTGAACTCAACCCAGCGGCGATATTGTCCCGAGTTTCAGGTTGCGAGAGTAAAGCGCTGTCGTGTGGACTCGAGGCGTAACCCAATTCAACTTTGATGCTGGGCATTCGTGTTAAGCGAAGTAAATCCCAGGTCTTTGCATGTGATTTGGAATCAGTCAGCGAAGTCCGCGAACTAATCTCTTCCTGAACTATTTCAGCCAGCCTCATGCCGGTAGCCGAGCGCGAGTATTCGTGTCCAAAGTAATACGAAGCAACACCTTGAGCCAGGGGATTTCTATGGCGATCTAGCCCCAACCCAATTATTAGGTCGACGTTACTGTCGTTGGCAAGACTAGCCCGAGTGCGTTCGCCATCAACTCGACCAGATTGCGGCCGAGTCAGTAAGACCAGCGTGCCCATAGCGCCTAACCGACCTTCGAGTCGGGATGCAATATCCCAACAGATGTCAGAGTGAGTAAGTTCGGTACCGACCAGCGGTTCAGCTAAGTCACTCGGATCTATCAAAATTGAGCAAGTCTCAACAGTTCGAGTCTTGCCAAAATTTGCAACAGTTGAAAGTTCTCGTAAATGTTCCTGACTACCACCAGCTATAGTTCGAGCCAGTCTTTGGAATGCCCGAAAAAACGCAGGGCCACAAATCCCGTCAACATCTAAACCAACGTTGCGCTGGAATTCGCGCACTGCTGAATCAGTGCTTTTCGCAAAGATGCCATCAACGCGATCTAATGCAAACCCAAGCTCAATCAATCGCTGTTGTAATTGCGCAACATCTTCGCCATGTATAACGTGACCTGGAGTAAAGCTTAAAACTCGATCACCAATTTTCCAGCGCGCTTCATCGAGTCTGCGAAAAGTTTGTGGACCAACTAAGCCATCAACCGTTAAACCACGAGTCTGTTGGAAATAGCGCAACGCAGCTAGCAAGATGTCATCAAAAACATCTGCTGCTGCGCTGGCATCAGGACTTAAAAGCCCAAGACGAACTAACCGATCACGAACCTCTGTAACTGCTGGCCCTTGATCGCCGCGTCGCAGGATCGTTACTGTCATTAGTTACTTAAATGAACTCAGCAAGATCTGAAAGAAGTGCAGCTTTTGGCTTTGCACCAATGATCTGCTTTACGATCTCGCCATTTTTGTAAACGTTCATTGTTGGAATTGAAGTCACGCCGTAGTTAGCGGCAGTGGCAGGATTCTCGTCAACGTTTAGCTTCAAGATCGTTAGCTTGTCGCCATGAGCGGCAGCAATCTCTTCCAGGATTGGACCAATCATTTTGCACGGACCACACCATTCAGCCCAAAAATCAACCAATACTGGTTTGTCACTCATCAAGACATCGTCAGCAAACGATGCATCTGTTACGGCTGCAGTAGCGCCCATTATTACTCCTATTGTTGCTAGTGGATCAAGCATAAGTGGTTAGCGATTAACCCCTTGGTTTATTGACTTAGTTAAGAATTACTTGCTGTGCAGATTGGCTAAAAAGCGCTCCGCATCAAGTGCTGCACTACAACCAGTTCCGGCAGCAGTGATCGCTTGACGGTAGGTGTGGTCAACTAAGTCACCGCAAGCGAAAACCCCAGAAAGATTTGTGGCAGTTGTTCCCGCACGCGTCAACACGTATCCCTGAGGATCAAGATCAACCTGCCCCTTTAGTAGTTCAGAGCGAGGATCGTGACCAATTGCCACGAACAACCCAGTCACCGAAAGCTGACGAGTTTCACCCGAGTTAATGTCGCGAATCGTGACCCCAGATAACTTTGCATCACCATGTAATTCAGTGACTTCACTATTCCAAGCAAAACTAATTTTTGGATCGTTGTGTGCACGTTCAGCCATAATCTTGCTAGCGCGCAATTCGTCTCGGCGGTGAATCATTGTGACACTCTTTGCAAAACGAGTTAAGAAAGTCGCTTCTTCAACAGCTGAGTCGCCACCACCTACAACAGCAATGTCTTGGTCGCGGAAGAAGAACCCGTCGCAAGTTGCACACCAGGAAACCCCATGACCCGAAAGTCGCTTTTCATTATCAATTCCTAGCTCGCGGTAACTTGAACCGGTAGCCAAAATAACGGAGTGAGCCCGATATTCGCGTCCCTCACCGTCAACAACAGTCTTTATGTCGCCAGTTAAGTTGGCCGTTGTCACATCATCAGTGATCAAATTCGCACCGAACTTAACGGCTTGCGCCCGCATGTTCTCCATTAACGCAGGACCCATGATTCCGTCTTGGAAGCCCGGGAAGTTTTCCACTTCAGTGGTATTCATTAGTGCACCACCAGCAGTGACAGCACCCTCAAAAACGATTGGCTTCAACTGCGCGCGAGCAGCATAAATTGCAGCGGTATAGCCAGCTGGACCGGAACCGATAATGATTACGTCATTGATGTCTTGAGACATGGAATTTCCTTAAATTGAAGTACTTCAAGTTTACTAACTTAAAGGTTGCCAATCAGACCTGACTAAGTGTTATCGCTCACGGCAGATTAATTGGTTGGCAATTAGAGGCGGACTTTGATTTCTGAAATGCCACCCTGAAATTCACCAGACTCAGACTCAGGTAAATCTGGGGTTAACCAGACCAAAACATATCTGCCAGACACCGGAGCGGCAGCAGTGACTTTACTTGCACTTTCGTTTGGATTCGTGTCTCCAAACTTTAGCTCAGTTGCGAAATCAGGTTCGGTTGAATTAACAACGTAAATCTCAGCTGTGTGGCCAGTCGATATAAAGTCGATTTCAACGGAATAGACCTCTTGCTCAATGCCAAGATCAACTAGTAGACCAACACCGGCTTTACCTGACATATCGGCTTTGCGATAACTGGCAGTAGTCCACGCGGTTTCAACGTCTGAATCGACGGCAAAGAACACCTGATCGGCATTCTCTTCATCGTCACCCAACGGGTCGTAACTAGTTACCGTAGCTACTTCAGCAACCTTCCCCGTAGCCTGTGATACTTCAAGACTCGGTAACGGCGACGCTAATACGGCAATTTCGGTTGCAGATCCTTGGAAGTTGCTAGTTAGTAATTGCCAACCAATCCAGCCAAATACAAAAACCGAAAGCCCTGCAATAAGTGAAGTACGGACTCGACCTACTTGACTTGCCTTTGGCGGCGACCAAGTCACCGAACTTGCAGTCAGGCGCGAGACCCTATTCTGCAAGCTTTCAGATTCTTCGACTTCACCAACTGACAACGCATCAAGTAGCTGGCGCATTGAAGTGTAGGTACCATCTTGGGTTCGTTGGTAAAGCCGATCTATGTAACTGCTAACACCACCATGTACTTGGCTTGGAAGAACTAAACCAGTGCCGCCATCGCCGAGTGCCGCAGGTAATGAATCAACACTTCCTAGTGGCCACATCCCAGTGATCATTACAAAAAGTAATTGACCAACACCCTTAATGTCTTGTGTCACACCATCGGTCGAGTCTGGACCTAATAAGGCTGAATCAACACCAAAACCAGCAAGCCGAACCTCTTGGCCGGGTGAGAAAATAACATTGTGTGGACGAAGTCGTCGATGGTAAACATTCAATGAATGTGCGTTCATCAATGTGTTCGCAATAATGCCAAGTTGTCGCAGCGCTTGCTCAACTGGCAGAACTTCACCACGCCTAATAATTAAGCGATCTAGAGTCTCGCCGTCTAACCACTCAGTAACGATTCCAACGAATCGATCCTGCGTATCAGAGTTATCTCCGTTCGTTATCTTTCCATCTGGAATTAGATCCAAAATCGAAACCACATCGCGTCGATCATTAACTGCAGCAAGCTGACATTCCTGCAGCAGCTTAACGCTGCGCAGATCCGAAGTTGGCAAAAGAATTAAGGTCACCCAGCGCTTTAACGACTGGTCCATAGCGCGCCAAATTGGCGAACTTAAAGAACTAGAAATCTGAACATCGAGTGCGTAGCGACCAGCAAAGATTCGGTCATTGGAGCCACTCATAACTGCAGTTTAGTTGTTTACTTGCGTCGCACTAACGCCAGGACTGCTGAGACTTCAGATATTCGCAAGACTTTCGCCAGCCCTACATAGAGCAACGAAAATGAACCAGCAAAAATTCCGATTGCTAAACCAAGTCGAAGCGCAGACAGCCCAGTCTGATTTGTAATCGTCAAACGAACCAATGCATAAGCAACTAAGGCCGAGAAGAGGCTGGCAGCAACGACTCGAACCATCAGTCTTAAGTGACCATTCTGACTAATTTCAGGCACACGCTTTCCAATCCGGTGCCAAGTTAGAGCACAGGTGATCACATAGGAAACTGAGTAACCCAGTGCCAAACCTGCGACCTTCCAACCCTCTGGCAAAAGGCTAAACAGTGTGAAGCCAATAACTATGTGAAGTGCATTAAATCCAAGATTGATCATGAATGGTGTCTTGGTGTTTTCCTGAGCGTAATAACTGCGGAGTAAAACGTAGAACAACGAGAAAGCGGGCAAACCAATTGCGAACATAGATGCAACGCCACCTAAGGCAGCACCCTGCGCGATAGACGAGGCACCGTAACCATAGAGCAAGGCACCAATCCATGGACCAGTAGCCAACAAGAACACAGCACTCGGAACTATGAGTGCAGTCACTAGGCGCAGCGAGGCAGACAACTCACCACCGAATGCAGCCAAATCTTTATCATGTGCTTGCCTACTCAATCTAGGTAGCAGCGCAGTAATCACAGAAACCGTGATGATCGAGTGCGGCAACATCATCATGAGTTGCCCTTTTTGGTAAGAAGTAAAGCCAACCGCAGCCGTGCTTGGATCGCCAGCTACCAATACGTTTGCCAGGGTGGTCAAGTTCGAAACCATCAAAAACGTTATTTGATTTACTAAGACAAAGCCGATGGTCCACTTTGCGAGATTGCCAACTTTGCCGTTGCCTACATTCCTAAACTTAAAGTTTGGTCGGAAGCTATAACCAGCCTTGCGAAGTGCCGGAATCAAAATCAAAGCCTGGGCCATCACACCAAGAGTTGTGCCAAATCCCAGCAAGTTAATTTGTGCAGCAGTGACTGAACTTGCAGTTGGAACAGCAGACATCATCGAGATGAAGATTGCAGCAGTAGCAATCACAATTACGTTATTCACAATTGGCGCATACATAGGCAGCGAGAATGAATTACGTGAGTTCAATATTTGCGAAGCTAGCGTATAGATTCCGTAAAAGAAAATCTGTGGCAGACACCAACGGGCAAACATGGTTGCAACGTCAAACTCCTCTGGCGTCCAAAGACGAGTTGCGTATAGGTGAACAATCAATCCAGCTATGACAACGGTAAGGACGACTATCGCAAGCAGAACCAAACCAACAAGGGTCAACAATTGATCGGTGAACTGTTTTCCTTGATCGTCATCATCTTCCATGTGACGGACTAGTGCTGGTATAAATACTGCGTTGATTGCGCCGCCAGCAATCAGGATGTAAATAATGTTTGGAATGCTGTTTGCAACCGAGTAGGTATCAGAGAAAATTCCAGTACCGATCGCGGCAACTAAGGCAATGTCTCGAAAAACACCAGTGATGCGGCTAGCAAGAGTGCCAGCAGCCATCCCAGATGTTTGCCCAATAAATGATGACATTGTCTTCTCAAACCACCTGTTCGTGAACTAGCGTGCCGAAGTATCTGATGAACGCCTATCTTTTCTTCGCTTAACGTAATTGCTTAGAGACAACAGAACTAGCAATCCAAAGGCTCCCCACACCAGAGTACGGGCGAACTGACTGTATGCCGCTGAAGAGATTTGGATATTTTCTACTTCCCCAAAGCGCTCACCATTTGGCGCGATCAACTGTGCTTGCACGTCAACAACTCCAGCACCAACCAAAGTAATGGCAATTGGAACCGTAATGCGTTGCCCACTATCTACTACGATCACACCACTAGGTTCGGCGGTAAATCGAGAAGTAGCATCACTTGTTAATGCAACGCTTACAGATACTGACTTGTCACTTTCATTAACGATTGTGACCGGAATTTCCGAACTTTCTTCGGGAGTCGTTATTCTTTCAGAAGCTTGAATACTTACAGCACTCAAATATTCATTAAGCAGCGAAATATTTTTAGTTAAGTATTCAGTTGCGCGAGCATTACTTGGCCAAAGATCAGAATATCCAAATACGCGGGCTGCCGTAAACCCAGATGCCAACCCCTGGTCATTGTAAAGAGCAGAAACACTTTCAGTATTTACTTTCAAGTTTTGCGCTTGCCGAAGTAGGGCCCGACTAAAGTCACGCGAATCTGCCGATTGCGATGCAACAAAGTTTTCTGTCGGCGCAGCTGCAGCAATAAGGTCCAACGTCGTCAACTGCATCCAGCTGTGATTACTAAGAACAGAAACTAAAGCTGAAAGTCGCTCGTTAGAAATTTTCCATGTAGCCGGAGTTAGCACCAGCACGCTGCGAGAATTTTGTGGGGACTCAGCAGTCATCATGCCAATCTCGCTTTTGATGCACGTAATTGCTGCAAAGAAGCTGGCATCATCCTTGTCCGCAGAAGTTAGACAATTTGAAGCAGCTAAGTCATGCACTAATACTGGGTTAGAAGCCGAAGTAACTACCGCCGCGGTCGTTTCACGCTGGTTACCGCGCAGGAACTCATTGGAAACTATGGAGCGAATTCCTTGCTGATTCAAAAGCGAAACTGTTTGTCTATCTGCAATTCCCTCGGCTGGTGCATAAATTATTTGGCGATCTCCAGAAAACTGACGAGTCTGGTTAATTGCGTCAGCTAAGTCATCTTGCTGATTTGCGCGAACTAGCGCACCTAAATTTGCGTGACCAAAGGGCAACATCGCAGTAGTTGGCGCTAAGCCAGATAGCGCAGTGCGCAAGTTCGCAGGAGCGTCAGATGCAGAATCGACTTCTAGTTGATCAACCCATGGCTGCAATGCAGGGTCTTGCAGCCAAGTAATTTTAGATGGGTCTTGATTGATTACTAAATTGTTTAGTCTCTTGGCTTCAGCCAGATCTTTTTTCCGATCAGTAACCTCAGCATTTGCCAGATGAGTAATCAAAGTCGTTAAAGGAATTACTAATGCCACATTTGTTGGTTTGATGTCAGAGTTAAAGAACCATGGAGTAGTTATAACTGTTGCTTCACTCGCGACTGGTAGATCTGGCTGAACACCAAAGCCGTAAACGCCTGAAGCACCTACGCCCAAGACTTCCTCGCCTCGAAATGTCAGTTGCCAATTCTTAGTGCCACCGGGTGAGATGTTTCGCAGAATTGCGGATTTGTCAGAAGGGATCAAATTGCTGGCACTATTTGGATCGGCAATTAGTCCAGCCAACTCACCTCGGGATCCAATTGCTGGTGTTGAAACCAGGACCAATTCGAGCTTGGGAATCGATTGACTAGAAGTGTTAGTAAAGGTTCCCTTCAAGATAACAACGTTGTTGTTACCCAAAGCTCCACCTGCGTCAGCCAATTGCAAAATGTTTAAGCCAGTTATGTTAACTGAGCTGCCTTCGGCCGCTTGCGAAGTCGCAACTGGCACAACTAGGAATCCAATACCTAGGGTCAACAACGCGAAAACCGATGTGATGCGGGAGTATCCAAGGCGATACCGCCTGAAAATTGGCGGGTATTTGAATACTTGAATTCGGCTCACAAATTAAGAGTACCTACAAATATTGGGCTTTTCGTAATTACATCTAGGCTAGGTCAAGTTATGAACAATTCATCGCCACAGGCAATCGCAACCGGAGCAGTCACGTCTGCTCTGAGTCAGATGCCTGATGTGATGGAACTGGCTCGGCTGTTTAATTCGGCAGGATTTGAGTTTGCCATAGTTGGGGGACCGGTTCGCGACTTGATTCTGAATCGTGAGATTAATGATTTGGACTTCACAACAAATGCGCTTCCCGAACAGATACTTAACTTGGTCACTCCATGGGCCGAAACAGTTTGGGATATAGGAATTGCATTTGGCACAGTTGGTGCGCGTCGCAAAGATTTTCAGGTGGAGATAACGACGTATCGTTCAGAAACTTATAACGACGAAAGCCGTAAGCCAGAAGTATCTTTTGGTACGTCACTAGATGATGACTTGGTACGACGAGACTTCACAATTAATGCGATGGCAGTTAGATTGCCGGAACTTACTTTTGTTGATCCATTTGGCGGTGTTGATGACTTAAGCAAGAAAGTTCTTCGAACACCACGCGCACCGGAACTTTCCTTTTCAGACGATCCACTGCGAATGATGCGCGCAGCTCGATTCGCTAGTCAATTAGGTTTCACCCCAGTGGTTGACGTCCTGCTGGCTGCAACTGAAATGTCTGAGCGCATAAAAATTGTTTCGGCTGAAAGAGTTAGAGACGAGTTCAGCAAGCTGATAATGGGCGCTAACCCAACACTTGGCCTTGAAATTCTTGAAGGCACGAAATTGGCGGAACATGTGATTCCTGAATTACCAGCGTTGCAACTTGAAATCGATGAACACCATAAACACAAAGATGTTTATGAACACAGTCTGATAGTCCTGCAACAGGCAATTGATTTGGAGAAAACTCATGAACCAAGTTGCGAACCAGATCTAGTACTTCGCTTAGCTGCGCTTTTGCATGACATAGGCAAACCAAAAACTCGTCGATTTGAATCAGGTGGTGGAGTTAGTTTTCACCACCATGAAGTAGTCGGTGCAAAAATTGCCCGAAAGCGGTTAACTGCAATGAGATACCCAGGTGATGTGATTGATTCGGTCTGCAAGCTAACTGAACTTCACTTACGGTTTCACGGATATGGCCAAGGACAATGGACTGACTCGGCAGTACGAAGGTACGTAAGAGATGCTGGTGATGAATTACTTCGCCTGCATAAGTTAACGCGGGCCGATTGCACCACAAGAAATCCAAGACGAGCCGCAATTTTGTCTGCAACATATGATGACCTTGAAGAGCGAATCGCGGTATTGGCAGAGCAAGAGGAATTGAATTCAATCAGGCCCGATCTTGATGGCAATGACATTATGGAAATTTTGAATGTTCCTTCAGGTCCAATGATCGGAAAGGCATATAACTATTTGCTAAATGTTCGCCTAGATGAAGGTCCGTTAACTCGTGAGCAAGCGATTGAACGCCTTACTACTTGGTGGAATTCACAGACCAACGACGATTAGTTGTTGGCTCGATACTTACGAAACAGAAAGATAGCTAAACCAGTGCTGCAACTTAGCAGCACAACAGAGTATGCGGTTCCGACGTTAACGTCATCTCTAATTCCTGCAATCAGGGCATAAGTGGTAATTCCCAAAACCAGAGCTACGTTTATCATCATGTCGAAAATCGAAAACACTCGACCACGATGAGCGTCATCAATGGTTCTTTGAATCGTGGTGTCGGCATTGATCTTTAACAACTGTCCTGCGAAACCAAGCGAGGCTGCTGCGGCACAAACTGCAGCCAGAGTTCCTGACTGATATCCAACAAAAGTAACTACGACACTTACTGCAGTTGCTATCGTCATAGCAGCAATTAGATGTACTTGGCGATGCGGAGTAATACCAACTGTTAATTTTTCATTCCGATCGCTAAGTAGGAATGTACTTAAGATCGCAGCGGTAAATGCGCCCAAGGCGGCAGCGCCAGCACATAGTCCAAAGTAAAGCACCGCTTCATCAGCCGTATTGTTGGTGCTCCACGAATTTCTGGACAGCAACAACGCATGAACCGTTAAGGCACCAAATGCCCACCTTTGAAATGCAACCGCCACCATGCTGCTGAGCGCTCTGCCGGATTGCACCATGTATCTAAAGCCTGCAGCTAAACCGGATAACGCATTTCGAAACTCATCGCGCATCGCAGACTCAACTAAATGAGGTCCTAAAACATCTTTCGGCGTTATTCGTAGTGCAATCAGAGATGCGATTCCGGCAAACATGGATCCCAAAATTACTAATCCAGCGTTTACCGAATCTGAATTAGAAAGAATATTCTGAGTTGCGATTCCCAGTGCTGCAGCCAGTGATGCCGCAGTAGTCCCAAGAGTGGGGAAAAGAGCATTAGCTGGGACTAAATCATCACCATCAACAACGTGGGGAAGAGACGCTGACAGCGCAGCCTGCACGAACCGGTTTAATCCCAGACTGACAAGCACTAGAACTGCCAACAGAGTATTTGCGGTATGACCCGTGATGACAATTGCGATCGCAACCATCGTGACTATTCGCAGCCAATTTGCTCGAATCAAGATAGTGCGGCGGGACCAGCGATCAATGAAGACCCCAACAAACGGCCCAATCACGGAATACGGCAATAACAAAATCCCAAATGCCAGAGCTATCTTGCGAGGATCCGATTCACGCTGCGGAGAAAACAAAATAAATGTTGCTAATGCAGTTTGTAGTAACCCATCACCGGCTTGACCAAAAATTCGCACCCCAAGCAACTCGCGGGCATTTGCATGACGCAATACCGAGAAGGACTTGATGCTTGGTCGATTCACTTAAAACACGTTACCTCTAGATTCAACGAATTGCCGTTACTCGCAGGTAAACATCTAATTACAAACACTAAGGGCCCCCAGTTCAACTGGGAGCCCTTAGTTAAGGAGGCCGCTTTTGTGTTACTCACACCCTTAGCGCAACGGTTCTTGCAGGTTTCGTATTTTCCAACAGTTACTTACCAGCGATGAAGTCTTCGACTTCTTGACGGCACTTGGTGTCGTCGTACTGAACCGGTGGACTCTTCATGAAGTAGCTAGATGCACTCAAGATTGGGCCACCAATGCCACGATCCTTTGCAATCTTGCAGGCGCGAAGTGCGTCGATGATTACACCTGCAGAGTTTGGTGAATCCCAAACTTCTAACTTGTATTCAAGACTCAATGGCACATCGCCAAAGGCACGTCCCTCAAGACGAACAAATGCCCATTTACGATCATCAAGCCAAGCCACATAATCACTCGGACCAATGTGAACATTGCGAGGATCAATCTTGTCGCGTAGTTGTGAAGTTACTGCCTGAGTCTTGGAAATCTTTTTTGACTCTAGGCGATCGCGCTCAAGCATGTTCATGAAGTCCATGTTGCCGCCAACGTTTAGTTGGTAGGTGCGGTCAACAGTTACGCCACGATCTTCAAAAAGTTTTGCAAGCACGCGGTGAGTGATGGTGGCACCAACCTGACTCTTGATGTCGTCGCCAACAATTGGAACGCCGGCAGCTGTGAACTTGTCAGCCCACTCTTTGGTACCAGCAATGAAAACTGGAAGCGCATTAACGAAACCAACACCGGCGTCAATTGCACACTGTGCGTAGAACTTCGCTGCTTCTTCAGAACCAACAGGTAGGTAGCAAACAAGTACATCTACCTTTGCGTCCTTAAGTGCCTTAACAACATCAACTGGGGTTTCATCTGATTCAACTACCATGTCGCGGTAGTACTTACCCAGACCGTCATAGGTGTGGCCACGCAACACTGTAGTGCCGCTTGGTGGAACCTCAGAGAACTTGATGGTGTTGTTCTCGCTGGCAAAGATTGCAGCCGATAGATCTTGGCCAACCTTCTTTGCATCAACATCGAATGCAGCAACAAACTTCACGTCTTTGACGTGGTAGTCACCGAACTGCACATGCATAAGTCCTGGAACTGATGCTTTTGGATCAGCGTCTTTGTAATACTCAACGCCCTGTACCAGCGATGATGCGCAGTTTCCTACGCCAACGATCGCTACTCTAACTTCACTCACTGTAAGCCTCCTAGTTGTCAGTGAATTTTCTTACGGTCTTACGTGTTATTAACTTGCGAGTTTTGAGAGCTACCACTACCTGCAGCACCCTGCTCTCGCGAGATAAGTTCATTTAGCCAACGCACTTCACGTTCAAGTGCATCCAAGCCATGCTGTTGAAGTTCTAGTGTGTAAGAGTCCAAACGTTCGCGACCCTTAGAAAGATTTGATTGAAGGGTCGCTAACCGTTCTTCGACGCGACTGCGACGGCCCTGCAGAATATGAATTCGAGTATTAACTTCAGTCTGACCAAATAATGACATTCGAACTGCGAAAGTGTCGTCATCCCAGGCACCGGGACCGCTATCGGCCACCAAGGCATTGAAGTGGCAAAGCCCAGCATCAGTTAAGGCGTAGGTAATGCGCGCTCGCTTTGGATACTTTCCGGTTCCAACTTCGTCTTGTTCTACAAGAAGTCCACGCTCAACCATTGACTTAAGTGCTGGATAAAGTGCGCCATATGAAATGGTGCTAAAGAGTCCGAGCACAGAAATCAAACGCTTGCGAAGCTCGTAACCGTGCTGCGGGGTCTCGGCAAGCACGCCAAGGATTGCCAGCTCTAGAGCAGCAGATCTTTTGGCCACAGCGCTTCCAAACCTTTAAAAATAGGACATTTAGATGTATCAAATTGATACATCCACAGGATACAGCCTGCCCTTCGTTGAGCAAATTGGCTATCCCGGGATAGCCCAACTTCCTATAGCCCACGGCTATTTCAACCCAGCTCAGTTCATCGGCAACGGCCAGAATCATTTAACAGTCATAAGGTTGTCAGGTGAGTAGGCCAGGTACGCATCAAAGCATCTCCGGCATCCGAGCTGGAGGCATTAGTTCCGAACCACCACGTCCAATCCCATATCCAGCTGAAGATGTGGCAGATCCAGTTCGTCCCCGCCACGTTCTGGATTATGTCTTGGCTCGTCGCGCGGTACTCGAGCAGATCAAACACGATGCCTTACTACGGGAACAGGTTTGTGATGCTGACCCATATCTATTGCGAGCAGCAAAGCATCACGGCGAACAGACCGAACGTGTGTGTCCGATGTGCGCTAAGAGCGAACTTGTTCATGTGACATATGTCTTTGGTGATGATCTTGGTTACTTATCGGGAAGAGTAAAAACCACAAGTGAATTGAAGGTTTTAGCCTATGAGTATGGGCATTTCCGAGTTTATGTTGTCGAAGTGTGCAAGTTATGTGGCTGGAATCATCTGCACATGTCATATGTATTGGGTGATGGCGCGCCTCGCACTCCACCGCGCGAGCCCAGAGATGTGTTGAAATAGAGGAATGGCAAACTATCCCCGCAAAGACAAACGCGGGTTGATGCGTTTAATCCCATCAATAAAGCAAGTTCTGACTTTGGCTTTTGTTGGATTCGGCCTTGCAGTAATCGCACTTGCGATTTCAGTCCGAATGATTTCCGTACCTGAAGCCAGCCAAATAGCTACGGCGCAAACCACAATTCTGTATTACGACGATGGTGTTACCGAACTTGGTCGACTTGGTGAAGCTAATCGAGTCTCTATTGAATTTGATCAGATTCCACTTCAAACCCAGCAAGCGATGTTGGCTGCGGAAGATCGCGAGTTTTATGAACACGGCGGATTCTCAATTCGAGGAATTTCGCGTGCGGTCGTAACAAACCTGATTGGTGCAACGGGCGCGGGTGGTGGTTCGACTATTACTCAGCAATATGCAAAGAATGCTTACCTAACAAGGGAACGCACACTTAATCGAAAGTTACGCGAGTTAGTGCTTTCGATCAAACTTGAAACCCTGGTTAGTAAGGATCAAATTCTTCAGGACTATTTGAATACCATTTATTTTGGACGCGGCGCATATGGAATTGAAACTGCAGCTAATCAATACTTTGGAAAGAGCGTCAGCCAACTAGAAGTTTCTGAATCTGCAGTTCTGGCAGCAATCGTGCAAGCACCAAATGGTCTCTCACCCGAGGAAAACATTGAGCGATTAATCTCTCGCTGGAATTACGTGCTTGATGGCATGGTGGAAAAGAATTGGATTTCTCAAGAAGAGAGAGGTTCAATAACTTTTCCTGCAATCAAACCTTACGAACGAACGAATGCATTTGGCGGTCCACAAGGTCATCTAGTTGAACAAGTTCGTCAAACTATGTATGACAACGGAATAACTGACGATCAAATCAACTTACTTGGACTTCGAGTTATAACTACGTTTAACAAAATTGCTCAGGACGCCATGATTGACGCTGTTAACGAACAAGCGCCAACTGAAAATATCGATGGGCTGCGGATTGGTGTTGCATCAGTGCGACCAGAGACCGGTGAAGTAGTTGCAATGTATGGTGGCGCTGACTACTTAGAAAATCAACTCAACAATGCAACTCAAATGATTGGTCAGGCTGGATCAACTTTCAAGCCGTTCGCCTTAGCCGCTGGTTTAGAAAATGAAGTGACCCTCGCAACAACATTTAGTGGCAAGAATAAAACCATGGTTGGTACTTATGAAGTCATTAACTATGGCGACAAATCATTTGGCGATCGCATCACGATGTTAAAGGCAACTCAGGATTCAGTTAACTCGGCTTATGTTGAATTAGCTAACACTGTTGGATTAGAGACTGTTTTCAATGCAGCCAAGCGCGCTGGAATTCCAGCCGATGCAGTTGGCATGGAACCAAACTTGGCCTTTACGCTTGGAACCACAAGCCCACACGTGGTTGACATTGCTGCAGCATATGCAACTTTTGCTTCTCGCGGCCTACAGGTAGCGCCTTCTTACATAAACACAATCACAACCGGGTCTGGAGATATTCTTTACAAACTAAATCCAAAACCGGTCCAGGCATTTAGCACTGACATTGCAGACACAGTTAATTACGCACTACAAACAGTGGTTGAAGTAGGAACTGGTAAAGCTGCAAAAGGATTGGGCCGCCCGGTGGCTGGAAAAACCGGAACCACGAACGACAATAAGTCTGCATTGTTTGCTGGATACACCCCAGAACTTTCAACTGCCGTGATGTTTGTAAAGGATGGCCCTGATGGCCAACCGATGACACTTGCTGGCACTGGCGGAATGCGCTCAGTAACTGGTGGCTCTTACCCAGCACGAATCTTCACCGCATATATGAAGGGTGCCTTGCGAGATTTACCAGTGCAAAAATTCGCTGGGCTACCATCCGGGCAACCAAACGGTGCTAACCCAACTGACAGTCCATCAGCATCGGCACTACCAACCTTTGCGCCCGTTGATCCTGCCGCTCCTGTAGTTGCGGTTGTTGTACCAGATGTTCGACGCGCAAAAGTGGCAGATGCCACTGCGGTATTGCAAGGCTTGGGCTTGTCTGTGCTTTTGGAATTACAACCGGGAGCAGACGCGACACTGCAGTTGTATGTTGTTGATCAAATACCAGCCAGCACAACGTCGATTAATTCTGGTAGCACCGTGACGCTAAAGGTAGTTAACGTCTTACCGTAACTACGGATTAGTCGAGCCCCAAGACACAATCAAAAATTGATGTGGTGTTTCTAACATTGCAATTAAGTTCATCACCAACGGCAATGGACCCATCGTTACTCCAAAGCATCGACACTTGCATGTGAGGTGGCTCAACAAAATCTAAGTTTTTGCCTTTATAACTAAATGGCGATCGGACTTTGCCAATTGCCTGTGAGAAACCTTCAGCAATTGCAACACTCTTTTTGCGCAGGGAGCTGGCGTTGCTTGGTGCTGCCATCGCAACTCCATGAGCCGTGCCACCACTGACAATAATCAGACGTTTGTTATTGCCAGTTTCTGTTTGTTGGTAACCAACAGTTTGCTTATGGGTGATCTCGTGAATTTGCAGAACTGTTCCAGTTGCTTGTAAAGCACTTGGTTCGCCTAACCACAACTTCGTTCCAACTCTTACTTCAATCGCTAGATCAAAGTTATAACTCTGCATCATTTTCTTTAAAGACTTAACCTGATTTTCAGAGATGTGCGACAAGCTCAAGTGCTTAGGCAACGGATGTTTTGTAGATAGCTCTTGATACAAAACAATCCAATTCCAAGTTTCCGTCATGCTTTGCGAAAGTGTCGCACCATTGAAGGCAGAAGAAATCTCGGTAGTGGCATCAACTTTGCTAGCTGACTGAACAATTGGTAAGTGAAGAGATAGGCCTAAAACGTTTAGATCATTAAAGTTTGCGATCGATTGCATGTCATGATGCAGAATTCCAAAACGTGAAAGTGACGTTTTTCCTTCCAGGTAAACGTTCTTCGCGCCAGCCGATCGCACGGCAGCCAAGTCAAGGTTGCTGACTGTGACAATTGCACGAGCGGCATTATGTTCTAGTTGCGTTCGCCACTGAGCAACTGCAGATTCATCACTTGCGTTAAATGGTTCTAAAACTAAAATTTGGCCAGCAAAGTCTG
>JBDLQS010000068.1:0-3291 GCA_039800445.1 Actinomycetota bacterium | reverse complement strand
CGAAGACATGTACTCATTCATGGGTCTGGTTGGCGATTCCGGTACTAAGCAAGCTTGGGTTAACGCTGCCCCAGCATATGGTGGCGATTTTGAAGAAGTTGAATTTATCTAAGTCTGCACGTGTGCGCACTCCATAAAGTCCCTAGGCTAGGGACATGAGTTCACAAAGCAATGTCACAGTAATTGGCGGCGGAATAGTCGGCCTTTCCTGCGCCTGGGAGTTAGCAAAAGACGGCGCCTCAGTAATAGTTGTTGAGACCGGTGGCTCAAGTTACGGCACATCACTTGCTAACGCAGGTTGGATTAGTCCCAGTCACGTAATTCCGTTTGCGGCTCCTGGAATGGTGCAAACCGGATTCAAAAATCTAATTGGACGCACCGGCGCATTTGCAATGACACCTGGCGCTGGTCCACTTCTTGCGCCATGGACTCTTAAATTTGCTCGCTCTTGCACTGATGCGCACGTTGATCATTGCGCCCCTGCACTAAAGGAACTTCTTGATACCAGCATTAACATCATTGAAGGTTTAACTGAGACCACTGACTTAACGCGCACTAATTTGCCGCAATGGTATGTCTACACATCAGATAGCGCAGAAGCTGATGCTGAGCACGAAGTGGACTTAGTAAATCGTTATGGGGTAAACGCAAAGCAACTTGATTTAAAAGTTAGTTTAGAAAGTGAACCAATTCTAAAGGACTCAGTAAAAGCAATCGTAGAATTTAGCGACGACTTCGGCTTGGACCCTGGAAAGCTGGTAGATGTTTACCGAAGGAACTGTGAAGTACTCGGCGTGACATTTCGAAATGAAAAAGTAACTGGCATTTCGTCAACTAGTCGCAATGTAACCGTAGTCACTACAACTGATTCTTGGATTAGCGATTACGTAGTTCTGGCAGCAGGCGTTTGGTCACGCGAACTGGCCAAGACACTTGGCGAAAATCTTCCGATCATGCCGGCAAAGGGTCAGTCGGTGACGTTACCCGAGGTTATCGAAAAGCCAACGCGGACATTAATGTTGGCAGACCAACGAATCGCAACTAATCCATTGGATTGGGGCTTGCGTATGAGTACTGGATTTACTTTGACTTCAAAGTCCGACATGTCTGTCAATTCCAAAGCAAGTGACAAACTAATTTCAACTGCGCGGCAAGTACTTAATCTGCCTGAGCGTATCGAGGTAAAAAACGAACTAGCCGGGCTCCGTCCAGCCAGCCCAGATGGCATGCCATATATAGGCGCCTTGCCTAAAGCTCCTCGGGTGATTGCCGCAACTGGCCACGGCATGCTGGGCCTAATGATGGGCCCAGGCACCGGAAAATTCGTGTCCGATTTGGTCGCAGGGCGCCCAGTTTCCCGCGACGTCTTGAAATTCTCACCCGCCAGACCCCGTCTTTAATTGCTTTTTTCAGCGTTAGCAAACTGTTACTTTAAGTAAATTGCTATTTTTCAATGGTATTTCGTTGTAAGTTTCATCTGCGAAAGCTTATGTTTTCGTAGGGAATTCGGACATTTGAAAGTAGGCCGCATTGAACGAGAAGTATCTAGAGATTCGCAACATTACAAAAGTTTTCCAAACTCCTGAAGGTGGCGAAGTTCGCGCACTTGATGATGTGAGCCTGGATATTGCCAGTGGTGAATTCTTTATCTTGCTAGGTCCTTCTGGTTGTGGAAAAACAACTTTGCTCCGAAGTATCGCTGGTCTGGAATATCCAGATAGTGGTGAAATCATTTTGCAAGGTGAGCGTATTGACGATAAGCCACCGTACAACCGACCTGTCAACACTGTGTTTCAGTCATATGCACTGTTTCCGCATATGACAGTAGGCGACAACATTGCATTTGGTTTGGAAATGGAAAATATTGACAAGGATGTAATTGCAAAAAGAGTTGAAGAAGCACTCGAGCAGGTACAGCTTGCTGGTTACGCCAAGCGCATGCCATCACAACTTTCCGGTGGACAGCAACAGCGCATTGCATTAGCTCGCGCACTTGCCAAAAAACCAAAAGTACTTTTGCTAGATGAGACACTTTCTGCGCTAGATCTAAAGCTTCGTCGCGGTATGCAGGTTGAACTAAAGCGCCTGCAGCGTGAAACTGGAATCACATTCGTTTTCGTAACTCACGATCAAGAAGAAGCTATGTCGATGGGTGATCGAATCGCAGTCTTTAGTCAAGGCAAGATTGTTCAACTCGATACTCCGGTTGAGGTTTACCGCCGTCCAGTAAATGCCTACGTTGCCGACTTCATTGGTGAGACAAACTTGATTAAGGGAACCGTTGTTGCTGGTGGCATTTCATTACCTGGTGGCAATGTTCTTCCTACTGATCAACTAGCCGCTGACTCTGTTATCCCGGCATCTGGCGACGTCACAGTTGCCATCCGTCCAGAAGATCTTGTTCTTGCAACTAACGGAATGATTGGCGGAACCGTCAGAGACATAATTTTCACCGGAGATTCAGTGCGAGTTCACGTGACTGTCGGTGACATAGAAATCATCGCCTCACTAGCCTCATACGGAACCGAGATTCCAGCCCAAGGAAGCAAGGTCACACTAAATCCAGAGCATCGCGCTGCTCGCACGGTGGTTTCATGACTGCAGTAGCAACTCCACCAAAGAAGCCAGCGCAGCGAGGTCGGCCTGGGCAATCCTCGCCAAAGGTGGCTTATTTACCCATTATCTTTTTGGCTTTTGCGATTGGCATTCCCCTCTTAATCATCTTTGTTTACTCATTCCTAGAAAAGCCTTCGCAAGGTACTGGTGTTAAGTGGGTATTCACCACTGAAAACTACAAAGCATTGTTTATTAAACAGAAGCTTGATGGAACGACTGCACTAGATACTCGTTACATAAAGGTTTTATGGACTTCGTTCTACTTCTCATTAATCACAACTGTGGTAACTCTGGCATTAGCCATTCCAACAGCAATGTGGATTGCAACTCGTGACGCCCGGAAGCGAAACCTTCTAGTTGCCCTGGTAACACTTCCGTTCTGGATCAGCATTTTGATTCGCACCTACGGAATGCGTCAAATTATTGCTGACGAAGGTCCCATTGGAAGGTTCTTAGGCATATTCAACATTGAGTGGAGTATTTTGTACTCACCTCCAGCCACAATACTTGGCCTTATATATGTGTTCCTGCCGTTTATGATTTTGCCAATTTATGCATCAGCGGAACGATTCGATTTCCGATTGGCTGAAGCTGCCTACGATCTCGGCGCCAAGCGAATGACTGTAGTTCGCAGAATTATTCTGCCTTCAATTCGCCCCGGTGTTATCTCTGGTA
>JBDLQS010000067.1:0-3568 GCA_039800445.1 Actinomycetota bacterium | reverse complement strand
GAACGCTTAGAGCGAGAATTCAATCTTGATTTGATCTCAACTGCCCCCAACGTGGTTTATCGCGTGATCATGGATGACGGTAAAGAAATCATCGTTACAAATCCAAGTGAATTCCCTGGTGGCAAAATTGCCGAAGTTCATGAACCAATGGTGCGATCAACAATCCTTACTCCTAGTGAGTTCGTAGGTTCGATTATGGAGTTGTGCCAAACTCGTCGCGGTAACTTGCTTGGCATGGATTACTTGTCGGAAGATCGCGTGGAAATGCGATACATGCTTCCACTGGCTGAAATTGTTTTCGACTTCTTTGATCAACTCAAATCAAAGACTCGTGGTTACGCATCCCTTGACTACGAACCAACCGGAGAGCAAGCCGCTGACCTGGTAAAGGTCGACATCCTGCTTCACGGTGATCCAGTAGATGCTTTCAGTGCAATCGTTCACCGAGACAAGGCTTACAACTACGGCGTAGCAATGGCCGCTAAGTTAAAGGACTTGATTCCAAGACAACAGTTCGAGGTCCCAATCCAAGCCGCCATCGGCGCTCGAATTATTGCCCGCGAAACCATTCGCGCGATCCGTAAAGATGTTTTGGCCAAGTGTTACGGCGGTGATATCTCTCGTAAGCGTAAACTTCTTGAAAAGCAAAAAGAAGGTAAGAAGCGCATGAAGATGGTGGGCCGAGTTGAGGTGCCACAGGAAGCGTTCATTGCAGCCCTTTCCACCGACGACAATGCAGCCAAAGCAAAGGCTAAATAATGTCCGAAGTAAATGGTTCTGCAAGAGTTATTTCGCTAAATGTGGTTAACGCCGTTATTCCAGATGTCGGTGGCTCAGTTGGCATAACTTCGATCGATAAGCGATCAGTTTCCGATTCTCGCCAGGTAACAACAGCTGGTGTTGCTGGCGATCAGCGCTCGGACATTCCAAATCACGGCATGCCAGAACAAGCGGTTTATGCCTACGCGCGCGAAGACTACGAATGGTGGGAAGCCGAACTTGGTAGAGATATTTCAGCTGGAAAATTCGGCGAGAATCTAACGACTGTTGGCATTGATGTTACAAATGCAGTGATTGGTCAGACTTGGCGCATTGGCAACACATTGCTGCAAGTAACTGGACCACGAATTCCTTGTGGCACATTTGCGCGCTTCATGGAAGAAGACAAATGGGTTAAGCGTTTCATGGATGAAGGCATGCCCGGTACTTACTTCCAGGTTCTCGAAGCTGGCCAGATTGTGGCAGGCGATGAGATCAAGATTGAAGCAACTCCAGAACATGGCGTAACAGTAAGTGATGTTTTCCAATTAGTTTCAGGTGATCGTGATCCAGAGCGAATTGCGCGAGTACTAAGTTGCCCAGAACTTCCGGAAGAGATGCGCACGCAAATTCAGGGCTACAACAAGTAACTGATGCGTACTTTAAGCGCTTACGTTCACATTCCTTTTTGTGCATCAAGGTGCGGATACTGCGACTTCAATACATATACGGCAGCTGAACTTCAACGTGATGGCACATCAATAACAGCTACGACTTATCCAGACCGAGTTATTGCTGAAGTTAACTGGTTACGAAATGACCAGGCATCAGATGATCGCAAATTAAGTACGGTGTTTTTTGGTGGTGGCACACCTACTTTAATTGACTCAAAAGAACTCGTAAGAATTTTGCAGTCACTTAAATCGAATTATGGATTCACTGACGACATTGAAGTAACAACCGAGGCAAATCCTGACTCAGTGACACTGCAGGATTTAGAAATCCTTCGAGCCGGGGGATTCACCAGAGTTTCATTTGGCCATCAAAGTAGCGCAGCCAACGTGCTGGCATTACTTGAGCGCACACATACTCCTGGAAAGACTTGGCAAGCAGTTAATGATGCTCGAAGCGCAGGCTTTGAGCATGTCAGTGTTGATTTGATTTATGGTAGCCCTGGCGAAACCGATTCAGATCTGGCTGAAACTTTAGATCAAGTTGCCGCAGCTGATGTTGACCACGTCAGTGCCTATTCACTGATTGTTGAGCCCGGCACCCGACTTGCAGCTCGAGTTGCCCGTGGCGAGATTCCAAATCCAAGTGATGATGTGGCAGCACATCGCTACAAATTGATTGACGAAAAACTTCATACGCTTGGAATGACTTGGTATGAAGTCAGTAACTGGGCAAAGCCAGGTGGTGAATGTCGACACAACATTGCTTACTGGCGTAACCAAGACTGGTTGGGAGTCGGACCTGGCGCACATGCTCACGCAGCGGGAACTAGATCATGGAATCTAAAGCATCCTGCAGCCTGGGCAGCGCGAGTGGATGAAGGCATTTCGGCCAGCGCAGAAAGTGAAGTATTAGAGCCATCAGACATCAGGCACGAAGAAATTATGCTTGGTCTTCGCTTGCGTGAAGGTTTGCCACTGTCGACTTTGGCACAAGAAGGTCTGGCGCAGGCCAAGCTTGCAGTTGATGAAGGATTGCTAGATCCTGAATACTTTTCCGAAGGTAAAGCAGTCCTTACATTTAAAGGTCGCCTTTTGGCCGATGGCTTAGTCGCGCGCCTGTGGGCCTAAGCAAGGTTAGACTGGCACTCGATACTTGTGAGTGCTAGGAGTTGCGATGGAAGACCGTAAATTAGCGGTTTTGCGAGCCATTGTTGAGGACTATGTCCAAACTCATGAGCCAGTTGGATCAAAGGCATTAGCTGATCGCCATTCCTTAGGAGTGTCCTCGGCAACGATTCGTAATGACATGTCAGCCCTGGAAGAAGAGGGCTACATCAGCGCTCCACATACCAGCGCCGGCCGGATCCCAACTGATAAGGGTTATCGACTTTTCGTTGACAAACTCAACTCAATTAAGCCGATGTCTCAGCCAGAACGTAAAGCAATTCAAACTTTCCTTGATCAAGCAGTTGATCTAGATGACGTAATGAATCGAACCGTACGGTTGTTGTCGCAACTTACTAAACAAGTTGCCTTAGTGCAGTATCCATCTCTTGGGAGAAGTTCAGTTCGACATATTGAATTAGTTGGTTCAGGTGGCACCAGACTGCTGCTGATTCTGATTGCTGATACTGGTCGAATTGAGCAACGAACTGTCGACATGATGAGCAAATTCTCGGATGACTTCTTGCATGACTTGCGTACTCGTCTGAATGTAGCTCTCGATGGTCAGTTGTTTACAGATGTCCCTGATCGACTACTTGGGCTAGCTGATTACTTTGCACCAGAATTCAAGCCAGCAGTTAACACCGTTGTGGCGACCATTTTGGATGCGGTGGTTTCTCAGAATGAAGAGCGAGTAGTCGTCGGTGGAACTTCGAACCTTGCTCGTGTTGGTGAAGACTTCACAACCGCAGTTGGACCAGTACTAGAAGCACTTGAAGAGCATGTAGTTCTACTTAGATTGTTTGGTGAAGCCGCCGCACCAGATTCTTTAACCGTTCGCATTGGTCATGAGAATCCAGTTGAAGAATTGCAGCGCGCATCAGTTGTAACAGTTGGTTATGGCTCTGGCGAACAAGCGCTTGCAACGATGGGAATTCTTGGTCCCACTCGAATGGATTACGCCGGATCTA
>JBDLQS010000066.1:0-3122 GCA_039800445.1 Actinomycetota bacterium | reverse complement strand
GCAAATAGCATCAAGCTCGAAAATGGCGAAGTTGTAGGTTTGTTCTAACAAGTTTGTAAAACGCCAGACAGGTGTTGCCCATGACGCATAATGTTGCGCCATGGGCAACACTAATTTGGCGGAAAGTAGTTCCGTTCAATCGGTAGATCGAGCCTTAATGATCCTGGAGATATTGGCCCAACGAGGCGAATCTGGTGTTACTGAAATTGCAGCCGATCTAGGTGTTCACAAATCAACTGCCTCCCGCTTGATGACTGCGCTACTCAACCGTGGCTTGGTAGATCAAGTCTCTGATCGCGGTCGCTACCGGTTAGGCCTTGGTTTAGTTCGCCTGGCTGGTTCTGTCACTAGTTCGTTGGGTGCGGTATCAGGATCTCGATCAGTAACCAGAGCCTTAGCTGAAGAAGTGGGCGAAACTGTAAACATTGCTGTCCTTGACAACAATCGGGTGCTTTATGTTGATCAGGTAATCGGCCCATCACTGGTGTCAATGCGCAGTTGGCTCGGCCAGAGCGTCCCAACTCACTGCACAGCTAGCGGAAAAGTATTAACTGCTTGGCTGGATGAACCAAAAAGGTTAGCGGCTCGACCAGATTCGTGGGAAAAACTAGCTCAAAACACAATTACCTCTGGTGATGCACTTGAAAAGGAATTAAAGCGCGTACGAGAACTTGGTTATGCGGTGGCAAATCAAGAGATGGAAACTGACTTTATGGCAATTGCTGCCCCAATTCGAGACGAGCACAATGAAGTAACTGCCGCGCTGGTTATTTCAGGCCCAGTAAGTCGCATAAAGCCTGAAGATTTTGAGTCCCTTGGCCACATTGTGAAACAAAGTGCATCTAAGCTTTCCGGCAATCCGGACTTCTGGCGAGAGTAAGGTTTTCAACTATGAAATACGAAAAAGTGACTGAACTGTTCATTGGTGGAAAGCGCCAAGGCAGTTCCTCGGGTGAAATTAGAAATGTTCTACACCCAGCAGATGGTCACTTAGTTGCAACTTTCCATGAAGGTGGCGCGGCTGACACCGTGTCCGCAATTGACGCAGCTCGAAACACTTTTGACGGAACCCATTGGCCATCCTTTAGTGGCGAACAGCGCGCAAAGATCTTGGAGCAAGTTGCTGAGATTCTTGAGCGTGATAAGGAGTTGTTTGCCCAAGCAGAGTCCGAGGACACTGCAAAAAGAATCGTTGAAGCTCGCTATGACATCGATGACGTAATTTCAGTTTTCCGATACTTCGCCAAGTTGGCTACTAAACCTCATGAGCGCGAAGTAGATCCAGGTCGCGAAAACGTACGTAGCACTATGACTACCGAACCTATTGGTGTGGTTGCCATGATTACGCCTTGGAACTATCCCCTGCTTCAAGCTTCCTGGAAGATGGCTCCTGCAATAGCCGCAGGTTGCACGTTTGTAATTAAGCCAAGTGAACTTACGCCAACAACAACTTCAATGATGATGGATGTTTTTACTGAAGCTGGTCTACCAGCCGGAGTTGCAAACTTAGTGCTTGGCGCCGGCGCTGTTGCTGGTGGGCCATTAAGTACTCACCCTGGCGTCGACATGGTTTCATTCACGGGAAGTCTTGCAACCGGCAAGAGACTGATGGTCAATTCTGCTGAAACTGTTAAGCGGGTAGCGCTAGAACTTGGTGGCAAGAATCCAAACATTATCTTTGCTGACGCTGACCTAGATGCTGCGATCGATAACGCGCTAACTGCTGTCTTCTTGCATTCAGGGCAAGTTTGTTCAGCTGGCGCAAGACTTTTAGTAGAGAAGAAAATTCATAATCAAGTTGTTGATGAGATCGCACGTCGCGCAGAACTTATCCGACTAGGTGGCGCAAATGATGAAGCTGCTGAAACTGGCGCCCTAATCAGTGCAGCGCATCGGGACAAAGTTGAGCGTTATGTAGCTGATGCTCTTGCTGAAGGTGCAGTCTTACGAGCTGGTGGTAAGCGACCGGAAGGTTCCCAGTTTGCAAACGGTTTCTTCTACCGCCCAACAGTGCTAGATAACTGCACTACTGAGATGTCCTGTGTTCAGGATGAATCCTTTGGGCCAATCTTGACCGTCGAAACTTTTGAAACGGAAGAAGAAGCGATAAAGCTTGGCAATGACACCATCTTTGGGCTGGCTGGCGCCGTGTGGACTAGTGATTCAGAAAAGGCGCAACGTATGGCACGCCGCCTTCGTCATGGAACAATTTGGATCAACGATTACCATCCATATGTTGCGCAAGCAGAATGGGGTGGCTTCAAGCAATCAGGCAATGGACGTGAGCTTGGCGAAGCCGGGCTTGCAGAATATCTAGAGCACAAACATATTTGGCAAAATCTAGCTCCGGCACCATCGGAGTGGTTCACACCAGCGAAAGGGCAAGTAAATGTCTAATAACTCGAGTGCAATCTCAGTTAACAATCTGTGGCAGGTCTTCGGTCCTAACCCAGAAAAGATAGTTGATAGTCCAGATGCTGCTTTGCCACGTGCCGAACTACGCGAAAAGACTGGCAATACTGCCGCTGTCCGTGACGTTTCATTTGATGTAGCTCCAGGTGAAGTCTTCGTAGTTATGGGTCTTTCAGGTTCTGGAAAGTCCACACTTGTTCGCTGTTTGACCAGACTTATTGAGCCAACATCGGGAAGCGTCGTACTAGACGGCGAAGACATCATGAAAGCAAATGATGCGCGTCTTCGGGAATTGCGCCGTACCAAGTTTTCGATGGTGTTTCAGAACTTTGGTTTGTTGCCACACCGCAAAGTTATTGACAACATCGCTTTTGCGCTAGAAGTAAATGGCGTCAGCAAGGAAAAGCGTCATGCCCGTGCGAATGAAGTAATCGAACTTGTAGGACTTCAAGGTTTTGCTTACGCATATCCAGAGCAACTATCAGGCGGTATGCAGCAACGTGTTGGTCTAGCTCGCGCACTTGCGGTTGATCCAGAGGTTATGTTCCTAGATGAACCTTTCTCAGCACTTGATCCACTGATTCGTCGCGACATGCAAACTGAAGTTATTCGACTTCACGAAGAATTGGGCAAGACCATGGTTTTCATCACGCATGACTTGTCGGAAGCTCTAAAGCTGGGTGATCGAATTGCAATTATGCGTGATGGTG
>JBDLQS010000065.1:0-9387 GCA_039800445.1 Actinomycetota bacterium | reverse complement strand
GCTCGCGAAGTGGTTTTAGTTGCTGCCGAGCTTCTTAAGCCTGGTGGCTTTGTTGGCATGGAACATGCCGATGTGCAGGGGGAGAGCATGCCTGCGCTTTTTGATGCCATGCCAAATACCTGGACGAACGTAAAAGACAATTTGGATTACAACAAACTTCCTAGATTCACTACGGCCGTTAGGTCTGTAGGCGATGGCGTAGGAAGATAGTCACATGTCGCAGGTCTTCAAGGTTGATGCCCAAACATCTAGCGCTGACATAGCGACTGCTGTTGATGCTGCTGTTGCTGCGGTGAAAAACGGGGGATTAGCTGTCATCCCAACTGATACTTCATATGCCGTAATCTGCGACGCCTTTAACGTTGGCGCAATAACAAAGTTGCGTATGGCAAAGAAACAAAATTCTGATATTGCATTACCAATTGCAGCTGGATCAATTGACACCATTCGTGGGGTTGCAAACCTATCTACGATTGCAAACGACTTAGCCAGCGCGCTGTGGCCAGGCCCGTTGACACTGCTCACCATCGCGCAAGATTCGTTGTCTTGGAACATTGGTCAAGCTGGTTCTGCGCTCGCCGTTCGGGTTCCTCATCATGAGGTTGCTCAACAGGTCTTATCTGGAATTGGACCAAGTGTGATGACGGGAGCCCAGTTAATGGGAGAGGCACCGGTCCAGACTGTGGAACAAGCACAATCAGCGCTCACTGATTTAGTTGATGTCTATTTGGATGGTGGACCCTTGAGTCCCAGAATTTCAACAGTTATTGATGCAACAACAGATCATATTCGCTTGATTCGTAAGGGTGAGCTGTCCTTGGCTCAAGTCCGTGAAGTCATGCCAATCGTTATTGACGCATCTGCGTCTTAAGTCACAAGCCCCTAGAATTAAGAAATCGCGCGGGCGGTCGTAACGTTAAAGGTGAAAATCATGAGCAATACTTTCTTTGGATCTGACTTCGATGAGTTGAATGCAACCGATCCTGAAATTGCAAACGTCCTTTTGGATGAACTAACTCGTTTGCGTACTGGCATTCAGTTGATTGCATCTGAGAATTACACCTCACCTGCTGTGCTAACTGCGCTTGGTTCAACATTGAGCAATAAGTACGCCGAAGGTTACCCAGGTAAGCGCTACTACGGTGGTTGCGAAGTTGTGGACGTTGCCGAAACCATTGGTATTGAACGCGCAAAGTCACTTTTCGGTGCTGACCATGCAAACTTGCAACCACATTCAGGTGCGAGTGCAAACATTGCAGTCTTCGGTGCATTCCTTCAGCCAGGTGACACATACCTTGCAATGGCACTGCCACATGGTGGCCACCTAACTCACGGGGCCGGCGTTTCATATTCCGGCAAGTGGTTCAACCCAGTGCACTACGGAGTTGCCGAAGGAAATGAAAATATTGATTACGATCAACTTCGCGCTTTAGCTCGTGAACACAAGCCAAAGATGATCATTGCCGGCGGTTCTGCAATTCCTCGCTTAATTGATTTCAAGGCAATCCGCGAGATTGCAGATGAAGTTGGCGCAATCATGCACGTTGATGCTGCCCACTTCATCGGACTTGTTGCCGGTAAAGCAATTCCATCGCCAGTTCCTTATGCAGACGTCGTCTCATTCACGACTCACAAAGTTTTGCGTGGACCACGTTCTGGAATGATTTTGTGCAAGGAAGAACATGCCGCAAAGATCGATAAGGCTGTCTTCCCAATGATGCAGGGTGGCCCAATGATGCACGTGATTGCAGCTAAGGCAGTTGCACTAAAGGAATGTGCGACTCCGGCATATCAAAAGTATGCAAAAGATGTGATTGTTAATGCGCAGGCTTTGACTGCAGGTCTAGCTGCTGAAGGCATGCGCCCAGTTACTGGTGGCACAGATACTCACTTAGCACTTCTTGATCTTCAAGGAATTGACGTAACTGGCAAGGATGCCGAACAGCGCGCCGGGGATTCTGGAATTGTTTTGAACAAGAACTCAATTCCTTACGATCCAAAGCCAGCCGCAGTTACTTCTGGTGTTCGTGTTGGTACTCCTTCGCTTACAACCCAAGGTATGGGCGTTCCAGAAATGGCCACGATTGCAAGCATGATTGGTCGCGCAGTTAAGTCTGATAACCCTGCAATACACGCTGAAATCAAGGCAGAAGTGCTTGATCTAACTGCCAAGTTCCCGGCATACCCGCGTCCATAACTACCCCTGGGGTCTAACCTTTTGTTATGCGTGAGTATTTACTGTGTCTGGCAGCAGCAGCAGCGGTCACATATCTACTAACTCCATCAGCGCGGGCATTGGCAATTCGTTATGGCGCTATGGCCGATGTGAGAGATCGCGATGTGCACATCTTCCCGACGCCTCGTTGGGGTGGCTTGGCAATGCTTGGCGGCCTTGGCGTGGCAATTGTTTTAGCCAGCCAGCTTCCATTAATGTCAACAATTTTTAATGATCGTCGCCAAATTTATGCACTCATCATCGGATGCTTAATCATCGTCGCCTTAGGCGTGATCGATGACAAGTTCGGTTTAGATGCACCAACAAAACTTGTGGGCCAAATCTTGGCTGCTGGAACTATGGCAATGCAAGGCGTGACGCTTGTTTGGCTACCAATTCGTGGAACTTTTATTCTTGACCCAACAACATCAGTTTTGCTAACAGTCCTAGTTGTTCTGGTAAGTATCAACGCAGTAAACATGGTTGATGGACTAGACGGACTGGCTGCCAGCATTGTGTTGGTTGGCGCTGGTGCATTCTTTGCTTACTCATACTTCCTTTCGGTGGCCAATGGCTATCAGCGCGCAGCTCTTGCAACTTTGATTTCCGCATCATTGATTGGTATGTGCGCTGGATTCTTGCCACACAACTGGTATCGAGCAAAAGTATTCATGGGCGATACCGGATCAATGCTGATCGGTTTGCTGATGGCAGCGTCGTCAATCATGTTGACCGGACAAGTTGATCCGGGTGGACTAAGTGGCGGAACTTTGCTGCCTGCGTTCTTGCCAATCGTTTTGCCGCTTTCAATTTTGGCGGTTCCGTTACTTGACCTCCTGTTGGCTGTTGTGCGACGCACTCGCAAGGGCCGATCACCATTTGCCCCAGACAAAGAGCATTTGCACCACAGACTGCTCAAATTGGGTCATGGGCAAGAGCGTGCGGTGTTGATTATGACGGCTTTTACGGGCTTGCTTGCATTTGGCGCAGTAAGTACTGCTTTTGTCCCGGTTTGGGTTACCGGATTAGGGGCAGGATTAGGTGTGGTCGCATTAGCTAGTTGGGTGCTAAACCCACCCCGCACCAGAACTAGAGCAAGAACCTAAGTTGAATGTAATTAAGTACCGCCCGTCGATAACGAAGAACTAAATGAGAGACTGATTTCTATGACAAGCCAACGCCTAATTCTTCGAGCAGCTATTCCAACTTTCATAGTTGGTGCCTTAGCCACACTTACCGGGTTTATTTCCAGTGGCACCAAGGGCCTAATTGCTGGAGTATTCGGAACCTTGCTCGTCGTGATTTTCTTCACAGCTGGGCAGCTAGCCCTAGATAAGGTCATTCGCACCAATCCAGGAATTGCTACTTCGATGGCCCTGCTGCTTTATTTGATCAAAGTTGCGGTGTTATTTGTGTTGTTGCTCCTGTTTAGGGACACCGAAGCCTTCGATACCAAGGTATTTGCCGCAACTATCGTTTCTTGCACGATCGTTTGGCTCGTTGCAGAAACCTGGGCATTTGCCACAGCAAAAGTCCTTTATGTAGAGCCTGGATCTGGTCCCGATATCCGACCAGTTGATACATCTCAGCCAAAAGATTTGTGACCTTGTGAAATTAATCGCAAAGCCAGGGGTCAGTTCTGTACCCCTGAAATTACCTGATAATCTGGCGGAGCAATGAAGGAAGACGGAGCTGAATTCCCCAACAGCAACGACAACCGCGAAACATCAGACATGGCCTGGCGTTCAGTTAGTAACTTAACTGCCGGGTTATTGCTGTATGGCGGACTTGGTTGGTTTCTCGGACAAAAGTTCGGACACCAAAACGCTTTCATAGCCGCTGGATCAATTCTTGGAATTGGCTTAGCGCTTTACCTCACCTACGCACGCGTTTCGGCAATGGATCGAAACACCACTACGAGTGACCGGAGGAAAGACCAGCAATGAGTGTAGTTAAGTTAAGCGGTGACAGTTCATGTCCCGTAACACCACACCTCAATTCAGGTTGTGGTTTTCCTGCACCAAATGCTGAAATCTTTTTCCTTGAGCCATACGCAACTTTGAACATTTTTGGCATGGAGTTCCTAATTGGGAAAACTTCAATTCTTGCCGCATTAGTTTCTTTGATCGTTGCAACATTTTTCCTAGCTGCTGCTCGCCCACGCAAAATGGTGCCAGGTAAATTGCAGTCAATAGGTGAGCAGGCTTACTTGTTTGTCCGCGATCAAATTGCCCGCGAAGTTATTGGCAAGGATGGCGATCGATTTGTGCCGTTCTTAGGTTCACTTTTCTTCTTTGTATGGATTTCAAACTTGATGGGTGTAATCCCAGGCGCACAATTCCCAATTATGTCTAGCTTGGCTTTTCCGGTTTCGATAACCCTTATGGTCTACGCGACCTACATGTACATCGGCATGAAGCATCAAGGACCAATCAAGTTCTTCACAAACGCAATGTTCCCACCAGGTGTGCCAAAAGCAATGTATGGCTTACTTGCGCCACTTGAACTGTTGCAACTTGTTGTAACTCGTCCTGTTACCCAGGCGATTCGTTTGTTTGCAAACATGTTTGCTGGTCACTTACTTCTAACCACCTTCACAGTCGGTGCTTACTATTTGTTATCGCCGTCAATTGTGGGAGTGCTTGGTGCAGCTACATCATTTGGCGTAACCGTTGTGTTGACCGGATTCGAAATGTTTATTCAAGGACTACAGGCATTCATCTTCACGCTTTTGACTGCCGTTTACATTGGTGGATCGCTACACGCAGAACATTAAGATTTTCCGATTGAGCAATCAATTGGAACTTGCAAGACAGAAAGTAAACCTGAGTTACTGGACAAGCCAGTAGCTCTCGACAGAAGGAATAAGTTATGTCAGTGCTAGCAGAAGTAACCGGCTCGATCGGTTCAATTGGCTACGGCCTTGCAGCTATCGGTCCAGGCGTTGGTATCGGAATCATCTTCGGTAATGGTGTGCAGGCTATTGCGCGTCAGCCAGAGGCTTACGGCGTTATCCGCCAGAATATGATTCTTGGCTTCGCGCTAACTGAAGCCCTTGCTCTAATCGGCTTCGTTGTCCCATTCGTTTTCGGTGCCTAATTCAAAACGAGGATTAAATTACCGTGATTAATATCATTGCTGCCGGAGGCGAGACAAACATTCTTCGCCTGCCAATTTACGAGTTGGTAATCGGAACACTTGCATTTGGAATCGTCTTCTTCGCGCTTGCAAAGTTTGCATTCCCTGCAATCAGCAAGACACTTGATGAACGTGCCGATGCAATTGAAGGTGGGCTAGCGCGCGCAGAAAACTCGCAAGCAGAGGCTGCGGCCATGCTCGAGCAATATCGCGCTCAACTAGCAGACGCCCGTGGTGAAGCTGCAACCATTCGAGCTGAAGCACAAGCTGAAAAAACAGCCATGATTGAAAGTGCTCGTGGTGAAGCAGCAACAGCTGCCGCATCAGTTACCGAGCGGGCTCAGGCTCAGATTGAAGCCGAGCGAAGTCAAGCCATGGCATCGCTACGTCGTGACGTAAGTGAATTGGCCTTAACACTGGCTGGCAAAGTAGTTGGGGAATCCTTAACTGACGATGCTCGCGCACGTGCTTCGGTTGACCGCTTTATCGCAGACCTAGAAGTTGAGGCAGCTAAGTAATGATTGGCGCATCCCGCAATAGTTTGGCTTTGGTTCAGGAAACACTTCGTTCCCGTTCCGGTCAGGGCGATCTGTCCGCTCTTTCTGCTGAGTTACTTGCGGCTGCCGACGTTTTGGCTGGGGAAAAATCCCTTCGTCAAAACTTGGCCGACAGCGGACAGCCAAGTGCAGTCCGTAGTGCGCTAATCAATGACGTGTTTGGGTCAAAAGTTAGCGCCCTAACTGTTGAAGTGCTTGGTGAAATTGTTGCTGCGCGCTGGTCTTCAGATACCGACTTGGTAGATGCCGTCGAGTTGCTTGGTTCTCAAGCTGCTTTTGTGGCTGCTGACAAGGCTGGATCTCTGGATCGCGTGGAAAGCGAACTGTTTCACTTCGGTCGCGCAGTCCAGGCATCGTCGGAACTGCAAATGACCCTTACCGATCCATCACTAAGCGCAGAAACCAAGTCAGCAATTGTTGGTGACTTGATTGGAAGCAAGGTTGATTCAATCACTCTGGGTCTTGTCAAGCATGTTGCTGGACATCTTCGCGGTCGACGCGTTGATTCAGTCCTAGAAACACTTGGCAACCTAGCTGCCGAGCAGCGCAATCAAGTAGTTGCTGAAGTTAGATCTGCAGTCTCGCTAGATGCCAATCAAACCAGCCGACTATCTGCTGCGCTATCGAAGATCACTGGCAAGAACGTAAGAATAAATGTGGCAATCGATCCATCAGTTATTGGTGGAATTTCAGTAACCATCGGAGAAGACGTAATCGATGGTTCGATCGCCGCTCGACTTGAAAGTGCCCGCAGATCCTTGCTGGCGTAGCCCGAAAAGACCAAAGTAAACCCCACGAATTAACAAGCAAGAACTAACAAGAAGAAAGCAGGACACCATGACGGAACTCTCGATCCGCCCGGATGAGATCCGCGACGCTATTGCTCGCAATGTTGAGTCGTTTACGGCTGGAACTTCGCGCGAAGAAGTCGGACAGGTAACCCAGACCGGTGACGGTATTGCTCGCGTTGAAGGCTTGCACTCGGCGATGACTAACGAATTGCTTGAGTTCGAGGGTGGCCTTAAGGGCCTTGCTCTGAACCTTGACGTTCGTGAGATCGGTGCTGTTCTTCTTGGAGATGGCTCAAAGATCGCTGAAGGTCAAAGCGTAAAGCGCACTGGCGAAATTCTTTCGGTTCCAGTTGGCGATGGCTTCCTAGGTCGCGTAGTTGATCCACTTGGAAACCCAATCGATGGTCTTGGTCCAATTGCAGCCGACGGTCGTCGCGCACTTGAAACTCAGGCACCAACTGTGGTTCAGCGTCAGCCAGTTAAGGAGCCGATGTTAACTGGCCTTAAGGCAATCGATGCAATGACAGCTATTGGTCGTGGCCAGCGTCAGTTGATCATTGGTGACCGTCAGACTGGAAAGACTGCAGTTGCAATCGACACAATTTTGAACCAGCGTGAAAACTGGAAGTCCGGCGACAAGAAGAAGCAGGTTAAGTGCATCTACGTTGCTATCGGCCAAAAGGGTTCAACGATTGCTGCTGTTAAGGGCGCACTCGAAGAATTCGGTGCAATGGAATACACAACAATCGTTGCTGCTCCAGCTTCTGACCCTGCAGGTTTCAAGTACCTAGCTCCTTACACCGGTTCTGCAATTGGTCAGTACTGGATGTACAAGGGCGAGCATGTATTGATCATCTTTGATGACCTTTCAAAGCAGGCAGAGGCCTACCGCGCTGTTTCCTTGCTACTTCGTCGTCCGCCAGGCCGCGAGGCTTACCCAGGTGACGTTTTCTACTTACACTCACGTTTGCTAGAGCGTTGTGCAAAGCTTTCCGATGATCTAGGTGCAGGTTCCATGACCGGTCTACCAATCATCGAAACTAAGGCAAACGACGTTTCGGCATACATTCCAACCAACGTAATTTCCATCACCGATGGTCAGTGCTTCTTGGAATCAGATCTCTTCAACTCCGGTATTCGCCCGGCTATCAACGTAGGTATTTCGGTATCCCGCGTGGGTGGTTCAGCGCAGCCTAAGTCAATGAAGAAGGTTGCTGGTCGTCTACGTCTTGATCTAGCTCAGTATCGCGAACTAGAAGCATTCGCTGCTTTCGGTTCCGATCTTGATGCTGCCTCAAAGGCACAGCTTGAGCGTGGTTCTCGCCTTGTAGAACTTCTAAAGCAGGGCCAGTACCAGCCACAGTCAATGGAGCGCGAAGCCGTTTCAGTTTGGTCCGGAACTTCTGGAAATCTTGACGATGTTCCAGTTGAAGACATCCGTCGATTTGATGCTGAATTCCTAGATCACGTTGAGCGCAATCACAACGCAATCTTTGAATCAATTCGAACATCAACTGACCTTTCCGATGACAACATCAGTTCATTGGAAAAGGCAATCGGAGACTTCAAGAAGCAGTTCCGCACATCAGCTGGTAATTCACTAATTAACGAAGCACCAGTTGCAGCAATCGAAGAAGCTGACATTGATGTCACTCAGATTGTGAAGGTCAAGGCTTAAGCATGGGAGCTCAACTCAGGGTCTACAGACGGCGGATTAAATCCGTCCAGTCGACCAAGAAGATTACGAAGGCAATGGAGCTAATTGCTTCGTCGCGTTTCGTCAAGGCGCAACAGCGCGTTGAAGCTTCTTTGCCTTACACCCAAGAGCTACTTCGGGCGATTTCGGCCGCGGTATCTCATGGAAACAGCAAGGGCGCTTTGGTCTCTGAGGTTGAAAATCGAAAGCGCGCTGCGGTAATTCTGATTACTTCAGATCGCGGCCTTGCTGGTGCATATTCCTCTGCCATCATCAAAGAAGGCGAAGGACTTAACGCGCTACTTAAAGAAGAAGGCGTTACTCCTGAGCACTACTTAGTTGGACGTAAGTCAGTTGGGTACTACAAGTTCCGCGAGCGCAAGATTGCAAACTCCTGGACTGGTTTTACTGACCAACCAACTTACGAAGACGCTAAGCGCATTGCTGCTGCAGTGTTTGAAGCTTTCAACTTGCCAACTGCTGAAGGTGGCGTAGACGAAATTCATTTGGTTTACACGCACTTCGTAAACATGGCAGTTCAAGAAGTTCGAGTTCGCAGGATCCTGCCAGTAGAAATTCTTGAAGTTTCTAAAGCTGAGGCTTCTGAAAAACTTGATACTAAAGTTTTCCCACTTTACGACTTTGAGCCAAGCCCAGAAGCTGTGCTCGAAGCACTATTGCCTCGATACGTCGAGAACATGATTTACACCGCACTGTTGTTAGCTGCAGCTAGTGAACACGCCGCTCGTCGTCGTGCCATGAAGTCTGCATCTGACAATGCTGAAGAACTAATCCGCACACTTGCTCGTCAGGCCAACCAGGCCCGTCAGGCAGAAATCACCCAGGAAATCAGTGAAATCGTCGGCGGAGCCGACGCACTGGCGTCCGCATAACCAGGGAGTAAGTAGATATGACAACCACGACACAGACATCTGTCGGCCGAATCGCTCGCGTTACCGGTCCTGTTGTTGACGTTGAGTTTCCAGTCGA
>JBDLQS010000064.1:0-5162 GCA_039800445.1 Actinomycetota bacterium | reverse complement strand
GCGTTTTCCGCACTGACGAACTTGATTCCACGCACTCACCGGTTTTCCATCAAGTTGAAGGCTTAGTCATTGACAAGGGCATCATGATGGCAGATCTAAAGGGCACGCTTGATCACTTCGCGCAATCCATGTTCGGTGAAGGCATCGTGACTCGACTTCGTCCGTCTTACTTCCCGTTCACCGAACCTTCAGCTGAAGTTGATCTGCAGTGCTTCGTTTGTCGCGGTACTTCCGTTGATAACCCAGATGCACCTTGCCGCACTTGCCGAAGTGAAGGCTGGATCGAGTGGGGTGGCTGTGGCATGGTCAATCCAAAGGTTTTAGTTGCCACCGGTATTGATCCAGAAATTTACAGCGGCTTTGCATTTGGCATGGGACTCGAGCGCACGCTTATGTTCCGTCATGGCATAACCGACATGCGCGACATGGTCGAAGGCGACGTTCGCTTCACTCGCGCATTTGGGTTGGGCGTCTAATGAAGATTCCAGTTTCCTGGTTACGCGAATTTGTTGAAATTCCAGAAAACCTTTCCGGTCGCGAAGTATCTGAACTACTTCTCAGCGTTGGCTTTGAAGTTGAAGGCGTTGACACTGTTGGTGATGTGCGCGGACCACTTGTCGTTGGTCTAGTCAAAACCATCGAAGAATTAACCGATTTCAAAAAACCAATTCGTTGGTGCACGGTTGAAGTTGGCGCAGCCCATGGAAACGAAGCAACCCCTGGGATTCGTGGGATTGTTTGTGGCGCTCGTAACTTTGCCGAAGGTGACTTAGTTGTCGTCGCACTTCCAGGCACCACACTTCCTGGTGATTTCACTATTGCAACTCGCGAAACTTATGGCCACATCTCTGACGGCATGATTTGTTCTGTTCGCGAACTTGGAATTGGCGATGAGCATGATGGAATTTTGATTTTGCCAGCTGGTTCTGCCACTCCTGGTGACAATGCGTTTCCAATTCTTGGTTTGGGCGATGAAGTTTTAGACATCTCAGTTACACCTGATCGTGGCTATGCGTTGAGCATGCGCGGCATGGCAAGAGAAGCTGCAATTTCGCAAGGCGTTTCATTTACTGACCCTGGCGTTGCTTTAGCGGAACTTCCAGAAGCTGGTGGAACCGTTATTCCGGCAGCAAGCGATGACTACCAAGCCTGTGATCTATTGGTTCTGCGCACCCTTGGTAACTACAACCCAGCAGCTCCAACTCCAGATTTCATTAAGGCTCGTTTGGCAGCAGTTGGAGTTCGCTCAATTTCGCTCGCGGTTGATCTAACCAACTACGTCATGTTTGAACTTGGACAACCACTACATGCTTTCGATGCTGACAAGATCACCGGAACGATTCGGGCGCGCTGGGCTAAGGCTGGCGAAACTGTTGAAACTCTGGATGGCGTTAAGCGCGATCTGACAACTGAAGACTTAGTAATTGCAGATGATGCCCGCGTGCTTTCCTTAGCCGGTGTTATGGGTGGTGCTTACAGCGAGATCTCCGAAACGACTACTCGAGTAGTCCTGGAAGCTGCGCACTTCAATCCAGCTGTAATTGCAAAGATGAGTCGTCGTCACAAACTTTCTTCGGAAGCTTCCCGTCGCCTCGAGCGCGGCGTTGATCGCATGTTGCCACCAGTTGCCTCAGCACGTTTTGCTCAGCTATTGATCGAACACGGGGGAGCAAGTTTCGAAGGCACTTCTGGAGTTGAACAAGCACCAGATCCAATCGTGATCTCATTTGATCCAAATCTTCCTGGCCAAGTTGCTGGACATACTTACGATGCAGCAAGCGTGGAAAAGATTTTGGTTTCCCTTGGCTGCTCAGTTGATCCTTCAAAGTCACCTTGGTCAGTTCGTACGCCAACTTGGCGCCCAGACTTGGCTGCCGCCATTGATTTGGTTGAAGAAGTCATTCGAATCGATGGTTATGAAAAAGTTCCCGCAACTTTGCCAACTGCGCCTGCGGGTCGAGGACTTACGGAATTACAAAAACTACAACGTCGCGCTGGACTGCACCTTGCTGGTCGCGGACTAGTTGAAGTTCGTAACTATCCATTCGTGGGCGTTGCTGAATTTGATGCGCTTGGCATTCCGGCAAAGGATTCCCGTCGTCACGCAGTTCAGCTTGCAAACGCATTATCTGATGAACAGCCATTGATGCGCACAACTTTGCTACCAGGGCTAACTGGAGCGCTAGCCCGAAACATCTCACGTGGTTTCACTGACGTTGCCTTGTTTGAAATTGCTTCGGTTAGTTTGCTTTCTGCCAAGCAGAGCGCAACTGGGGTAACAAATCCACCTCGCCCTTCAGTACTACAGCGCCCAAGCGCGGCTGACATTGCTGCATTAGAAGCACTACTTCCAGAACAACCACTTCACTTAGGTGTGCTGCTAGCTGGAGCACTTAAGCCTGCTGCACTTGGTGCAAAGCCAACACCAGCTGCGTGGAGTGATGCAATTGATATTGCGTTAGCGCTTGGCATTGAACTTGGCGTTGAGATTGAAGTTGCCGCAGGGGAAAACGCACCTTGGCACCCAGGGCGTTGTGCGGCACTTTCCATCAATGGCGAACTAATTGGTTATGCCGGCGAACTTGCGCCGAGAGCTTTAGAAAACCTTGGTCTACCAAAACGCGCAGTTGCCTTAGAGCTAAATCTTTCTGCGTTACTTGCGGCAGCAAACGTGGTCGCACCTGCTCCTGCAATTTGGACTTTCCCAGTTGCAAAGGAAGACATTGCGCTGGTTGTTAAAACAGATGTCGCAGCTACCGATGTTTTGAATGTTGTTCGCAAAGCTGCTGGGGAGTTACTTGAAGACATTCGACTATTCGATGTTTACGAAGGTTCCCAGGTTGCCGAAGGTCATAAGTCGTTGGCTTTTGCGCTTAGATTCCGCGCTCAGGATCGAACTTTGGCTGCCGAAGAAGTAGCTGCTGCCCGCCAAGCCGGGGTAGACGCTGCCGCTAAATCCTTTGGTGCCAGCCTGCGTTAATCCTTATACACAATGATTATTGTGTATTTATGCAATTATGCGTATAGTTATGCATATGACGAAAGTAGCCATTGTTGGGGCCTCGGGATACGCCGGCGCCGAGTTAATCCGCATCATTCATGCTCATCCGCATTTTGAGTTGGGTGTAATCGCAGCTGGCTCAAATGCTGGCTCGACTTTGGCGCAAGTGCATCCACAGTTTTCCTCAGCACCTGAACTAGCCAGCAAAGTGTTCGCAGATTCAACTGCGCAAGCACTCGCTGGTCATGACTTAGTTTTCCTAGCTTTACCGCATGGACAATCTGCTGAACTAATCGCACAACTTCCAACTGAAGTTCGAATCGTTGATCTTGGCGCTGACTTTCGACTTGAAGATGACAAAGATTGGCACACCTATTACGGGGGAGCGTACGCCGGATCTTGGACTTATGGCATTCCAGAAATCCATGGCACGCGCGAAAAGATTTCTGGTAGCACTCGCGTCGCAAACCCTGGTTGTTACGCCACTTCAATTGAACTTGGACTAGCACCACTGCTTGCAGCTAATGCAATTGAAGCCAAGGATATAATTGTGGTCGCAGCTTCTGGAACATCAGGTGCTGGACGTGGCGCGAAAGTGAATCTACTTAACAGTGAAGTTGCAGGCTCCATGTCGGCTTACAAAGTTGGTGGCACACATCAGCACACACCTGAGATCGAACAAACTTTAAGCAAGTTGGCTGGCACTGAAGTTCAAATCAACTTCACTCCGATGTTGGCACCAATGCCACGAGGAATCCTCGCTACTATCAGCGCGAAGACGGAACTTGGTGGCGCCCAATTGCGCGAGGTAATGACCAAGTACTTCGAAGGCGAAGCATTTGTAACGGTATTGCCAGAAGGCCAATTGCCAGTAACTGCATCCACACTTGGCTCCAATGCCGTTCACATTCAAGTCGTCAAAGATGATCGCACTAATCGCGCAACGGTAATCGTTGCTATCGATAACTTGATTAAGGGCGCTGCTGGGCAAGCAGTACAAAACGCGAATCTAATCTGCGGCTATCCAGAAACGGCAGGACTTACCGCGATCGGTGTTGCGCCATGACGGTTGTCATCAAATTTGGTGGCAATGCGATGGTTGATGGCGATGCCATGACCGCATTCATCGCTGGCGTTAAGCAGCTAGCAAAATCTGGCGCGCAACCAGTTGTAGTTCATGGGGGTGGACCACAGATCTCAGCTGGCCTGAAGGCCGCTGGCATAACTTCGGAATTCAAAGGTGGTTACCGAGTAACAACTGCGGAATCTGTGCAAGTAGTGCGCGATGTTTTAGTTAATGAAGTAAACAAAGAACTTGTTCAGTTGATGAATGCCAGCGAAGTTTCTGCGATCTCAATGCCAGGAGACATTGACGGATTGCTTACGGCCGAGCACCGCACAGTTTTAGTGGACGGCGTGCAAGAAGACATTGGACTTGTTGGCGAAGTTGTTGCCGTTGATGCACGCGCAATCAACACACGAGTTACCAATGGCGAAGTGCCAGTAATTTCAACTGCAGCTCGCGCATTAGACGGCCAGCTGTTCAACGTGAATGCAGACACTGCAACCTCAGCTGTAGCAATCGCACTTGATGCCACCGAAATGATCATGCTGACGGATGTGCCTGGGGTTTATGCCAACTGGCCAGATCGTGATTCGTTGATTACAAAGATGACCGCAGCAGAGTTAAGTGCGCTCTTACCAAAACTTGAATCCGGCATGGTGCCAAAGATGGAAGCTTGCCTGCGCGCCATCGAAGGCGGAATCCCAACGGTTCGCGTCGTTGGAAACTTAAGTGACCAAGGAACACAGGTCACCAAATGACAAATCGTGCATCGCGGCTAGCGCTAATCCAAGACATCATTACAACCAATGACGTTTCGTCACAAGGCGAGATTGTTTTGCTGCTTGCTCGCAAAGGTGTGACGGTTACGCAAGCCACACTAAGTCGCGATCTTGAGATCCTTGGCGCAGTAAAGATTTCCAAAGGTGCCAGTGGGCTAAGTTATGCAATTCCTGATGATGGCACTGGCGCGCCAATAACTAAAGATGCTTCCCGTCTTTCTCGCGCAATGTCAGAACTTGCCGCCAGCGTTGATTACTCGGGCAACATCGTGGTGGTCAGAACTTCACCAGGCGCTGCAAGTTACTTAGCTTCAAC
>JBDLQS010000063.1:0-6366 GCA_039800445.1 Actinomycetota bacterium | reverse complement strand
AAATCGATTTCACGTTATTTCTTAAGATTGCCATAATTACGCTGGCGTTTACTAATAAAGCAACAAGATTTGTAAACAGAATAGATGGTGATTTCGAATCAAAACCATATGTTGCCCAAGAGGCTGCAACTGCGAATTGTAGAGTCCAGGAAATTAAACTCACCCCACGGCCGTGGCCTAATTTTCTAACACGTAACGCTTGTGGAAGCCCGAAGAAAATTCCAATGCCTCCTGCAATAAAGCCAACTACCTCTGCAGATATCATCTAATTAATGTTTCTTACAGACCTGAGTATGTATGTTTGCCGGTTCCCCACACATTGACATAGACATAGTTAAATAAGAATGTTGATCCTGCAAAGATGCATAGCCAAGCTGCGCGTCGACCGCGCCAACCCACTGTCACGCGAGCATGTAGATAAGCCGCATATGCAACCCATGTAATGAATGCCCAAGTTTCTTTTGGATCCCAACCCCAGTAACGACCCCAAGCAGCTTCCGCCCAAATTGCGCCAGCAATAACTGCAAAGGTCCAGATTGGAAACATGAAGGCATGGATTCGGTAAGACATTAAGTCCAAACGATCTGCTGACGGAATGCGCTGCGCAATCGCTGCACTGTGGCCTGGTTCTTTGCCTGCGGCAACTCGGTCTTCGGCAGATTGCGCCACCAGATACAAACCAGAAAGCGCGGCACCGATTGTGAAGGCACCGAAACACACAACGGCTGCAGAAACGTGGATCGCTAACCAATAAGAATTAAGCGCTGGAACGAGCTGTGAACTTTCAGCGTAAAGAACAGTGAGCGCAAGGCCTAGATCAAGCAACACGGGCACTGTGATGAAAACGCCGAGCCAACGCAGGTCGCGAGATAACGACATCAAACAGTAAGTCAGCGATACTGCAAAGCCAGTGGCGAGGGAAAACTCATACATATTTCCCATTGGAACTCGTCCAGCCGAAAGTCCTCGAAACAGAATCGCCATGCCCAGCAACAGAGTTCCAAGCCACGTTAGGGACATACCAATGTTTCCAGCGCGCCGACCTTCTCCTAAGTCACCACCATCAGAAACTGACGTTGAAACTGAAGGCTTATCTAAAGTGGCTGTAGCTCCCATTCGCACTTGATGCGAAGCACTTGTGCGTTGTGCTGAAGTTTCAATGGTTTCAAGTCTGCGCCCTTTGGCTAACGAAATGCTAAATGCAACCATGGCTCCCGTGAAAGCAGTCATGGATCCATAAACCATGGCGTTACTTGCCTGCGCCAATGTTTCATTTACAGTCATTACATTTCCTCCGGAGCATTTACCAATTTGGCAAGCTGTGAAATTTCATCCGCCAAACCAGGAGCTTCAGTTTTTGATAACCCAGCAACTTCAATCAGATTACCTCGCTGACCTGATGGCGTCACCCGCAACCAAGCGCGACGTCTTGGTACCAAAAGCGACAACGACAATCCAACAATGGAAGCAATAGCTGCACCTAGGGCCCAGCCTTTACCTGGATCTTTTGTAATCACAAAGGATGCCCATTGACGATATCCAGTAAATTCAACGGTTCCCGCCGAGTTTGGAAGATTCCAAGAATCTCCCGGAGCCATCTCTTCAATTCCAATTCGTTTCATGTTTTCAGTTTCCAGGCGATAGACGCTTTGTGGCATTCCAGAATCGAGACCTAAATCACCCTGCCAAGCACTCAGATAAACCTCAGGGTCATCCGCTGCCGGAAACTTTGAAACTGGGCCATTTGTAAAGTCTTCTGAAACAGTTGGCAGGAAAAATCCTTGCAGTCCAATTTGTGGGACTGTGTCGGGAACTTTAACTACTCCACTTGAAGTGAAGGCTGAGTCCTGTGGCAAAAATACGGCGGCATCTTCCCAAACAACTTTTCCATCAGCATCTCTCACTGTGAACTCGGGTGCGTAACCATGCCCAACTAAATAAACCGTAATACCAGAAGTTCGCAGTGGATAGTTAACTTCAATGGTCACTGGCCGTGGTTCCGACTTGGGATCATCCTTGACTAATACGTCAGCACGGAAGGCTCGCGGCGCGCCATTTTGCTGACCACCACGTTGGAATACTGATTCGAAATCTTTTAGTTCAAACGAGAATGGTGGTAAGTCATCAGCACCGAACATGCGACCTGGAGCAAATGTGTCGTACTGAGTTACGTTATTTGCAAAGCCGGCATCTTCTCGAACAATTACCGTTCCTCGATAACCAACTGCGCCGCCGTAACCAACTGCGATTAACAAAACCAAAAGCGATAAATGAAATAGCAAGTTTCCAGTTTCCCGGGAATAACCTTTTTCAGCTGAAAGCCAATCTTCGCCTTGTCGCACGCGCCAGCCACGCTTCTTCCAGGCGGCTGCTGTTTCTGTGACGACCTGTGAAACTTCCGCACTACTTTGCCACTGTTGATATACCGGCAATCTACTTAGATTCCTCGGCGCAGCCGGAGGCTGACTTCTTAGTTCCTTGTAGTGATCTACTGCGCGCGGTAATACGCATCCAGTTAGAGAGATGAAAAGTAGCAGGTAGATCGAAGCAAACCATGGTGAGGCAAAAACATCAAACATATAAAACCGATCCAAAATTGGACCAGTAGTTGGATTGTCTTCGAGGAATTCATTTACTCGAAGTGGTGACGTACCCCGCTGCGGAAAAATTGAACCAGGAATACTTGCCAGGGCCAGCAAGAAAAGCAAAATCAACGCAATGCGCATGCTGGTTAGCTGTCGCCATAACCAACGCATAGTTGCCATTACTTACTCACCATTAATTCTCATTAGATTGGTACTCCCCAATTGGCTGCCCAAACTCGCAACCCAATGGTTAGGTCATTCCAGTAACCAGTTACAAGTAGTAACCCGATCACAATAAGCATGACTCCACCGAAATACATAATTCCCCGTGAGTGTTTGCGTAAAACTTTCACAGTTCGCACACTTCGCTCGAAGAACAAAGCAATGAACACAAACGGAAGTCCTAGTCCTAAGCAATAAGCTGCACTCAAAATTGCGCCACGAACTGCACTAGCTTCGGAAAGTGCCATACTTTGGACTGCAGCCAAAGTTGGGCCAATGCAAGGCGTCCATCCGATTGCAAATAGCGCACCAAGCAAAAAGGCTCCGAACAAAGTTCCGGTCGGAACCCGATGGATTCTGATGTCTCTTTGAATCGCTGGAATGGCTCCCAAGAAACCAAGACCAAGAACTACGACAACCACGCCCATGATCATCTGAATGGTGCGTTGGTACTCAAGAAGTAATTGTCCGATGCCACCAAATAATGCGCCATATGAAATGAACACGACTGAGAATCCCGAAACAAAAATTATCGATCCCCATACCGCCCGAGAACGTGAAACCGAAGTGCGTTGCGCAGTAGCCCTAGCTCCGGCAATCCCAGTTATGTAGGAAAGGTATCCAGGTACTAATGGAAGTACACAAGGAGAAAGAAATGAAACTAATCCAGCAAGAAATGCAAGTGGGATGGCAAGTAGCAACGACCCTGAGGTGATCGTTTCAACTATCTCAATCACTGGCATTAGCTTTCGCTCTCCAAAACCGCCGAAATCACAACTCTTAATTCAGACTCAGTTGTTGGTCCCAGAATTCGCGCCGCGACCCTGCCTTGGGAATCCAAAATAATTGTTGAAGGCGTTGCCGCTGGGCCTAAGTTTCCAAAAGCTAAAGTCAGCTGACCATCCTTATCCCTAATTGATGGATACGAAGTTTTAAATCGATCATTAAATGCTTTGGCGGCCGCAAGTCCATCACGAGTGTTAAGTCCAAGGAATTCAACACCCTGATCTTTAAATTGCAAATACGAGTTTTCTAAATCAACTGCTTCGGATCTACATGGTCCACACCACGACGCCCAAAGATTTACCACGATTGGTTTTCCTTGCCAATTCGCGATGTCCAGTGGAGTTCCGTCAAGAGTTTCACCAGCCAGCGAGATCGCCTCACCGCGTTCTTCTGGGGCAACTAGAACTGTGCTGCCGTCGCCAGAGATGTAACCAGTGTCAGAAGTATTTGAAGTACCGCTCGCGCTGCATCCAGTCAGCAGCAAAATGCTTGCACCTGCAAAAACTAGAGCGGCAACTTTACGCACCGGCGATCTTGCTCGCTTTCCCCAAAAGGTCAGCGCTTGGCTCGGTATACAAAACTGCAACCAATTTATCGTCATCAAAAGTTAATGAAGTTAACGAAGCCAAGCTGCATTGCCGCTTGCGCGGATCATGCGGAAAACGTCGATCTTCGAAATCAAGTCGGCTAATCCAAATTGGAAGTTGGTGACTCACCAATACCGCTTCGTGTCCCCGAGCAGCCGCTCTGGCATCTGCAACGGCTTGACGCATGCGGGCTGCGACCACAACATATGGCTCACCCCAAGATGGCCGAATCGGATTGTAGAGATGACGCCAGGCTCGTGGCTGACGCAAAACGCCATCACCTACTGATACTCGCTCGCCTTCAAACACGTTGTCGGCTTCAATCAAGTTGTCATCTGTGCCAATTGTTAATCCAAATACACCGGAAATCGGCGCCGCGGTCTGCTGTGCTCGTTCTAACGGCGATGCAGTCACAACCGTTACGTCGCGCGAAGCCAAAACTTGCGCAGCTCGCTCTGCCATCTCGTGACCTAGTTCTGATAAACGATAACCAGGCAGGCGTCCGTAAAGGACTTTGTCCGGGTTATGTACTTCACCGTGACGCAGTAAGTGAACCGTTGTCCGCATACTACTAATCAGATCACGTTGCGCGACGTCGTGCAGCCGAGCGCTTGCGAGATGGACGCCAACCGACTGAGCCGGAAGTTTCTGCTTCATCTCGGAGAGCTCCACCATGTACTGCCAAAGCATTAGCCAGCGCAGTGATTGTGGCATCTTCTGGAAGCACATCTACCCGCAAACCGTGTTCTTGTGCAGTTTTGGCAGTTGCTGGACCAATGCAAGCAATGATCGTTGATGGATGCGGTTTACCAGCAATACCAACCAAGTTACGGACTGTGCTACTTGAGGTGAAAATCACAGCATCGAACCCACCACTCTTGATGGCTTCGCGGGTTTCTACGGCAGGAGGTGCGGCGCGAACGGTTCGGAAGGCAGTTACGTCTTCAACTTCCCAGCCAAGTGCAGTTAGGCCAGCTACCAAAGTGTCAGTTGCAATGTCAGCGCGTGGCAAGAAGATTCGATTGATCGGGTCGTTGATCGAATCAAACTCTGGCCATTCCTCGAGCATGCTCGCTGTGGTCTGTTCTTCTTCTGGTACTAAGTCCGGACGAACACCCATGGCGATCAATGCGTTGACGGTGTCTTCGCCGATGGCAGCAATTTTGATTCCTGAAAGTGAGCGAGCATCTAAGCCATACTCTTCGAAACGTTCGCGAATTGCGCGCACTGCATTAAGGCTGGTGAAAACTACCCACTCAAATCTTCCGGACACAAGTCCATGAATGGCACGTTCCATTTGTTGTGGTGTACGAGGTGGTTCAACCGACATAGTTGGAACTTCAAACGGCACTGCGCCAAATGAAATCATTTGTTCGCGTAAGTCTTCGGTTGAATCCTTAGTGCGAGGTACAAGTACGCGCCAGCCATGCAGCGGACGATTCTCAAACCAAGCAGTGCGATCACCAACGGTTTCGCCGATGATGACAATTCCGTTGCCACTTTGCTTGGCAAGCTTCACTGCATTCGGGAGTGCTTCAAGAGTTGAATGCAAAGAACGCTGCTCAACTGTGGCGCCATCGCGGACGATTGCAACTGGCGTTGAACCTTCACGGCCTGCCTTGATAAGCGCTTTAGAAACTTCAGTTACTCGATCTGCAGCATTGTGAACTACCAGTGTCACAAGCGGATCAACGTGTGCGGTCCAGTCAACGATTGGCGAATCAGCATCGATGATGCGAACTTCGCGAGTGCGACCGCCAGTTAGTGAAACACCAACATGTGCGGCGACTGCAGTTAGCGGAGAAACGCCTGCAGCAACTTCGAAGGCGTGTCCTGCCTTGGCGATTGCTGATGTCTCCATAGCAAGGCGCCCATCAAGAACTGGGTCACCTGAAAGTAGTCGAACTACCTGCAGGCCATCCTTACGAGCATCGAGCAAAACTTTGGTGCGGGCCGCCAATGACAGCGGTGCACCGGCATTGTCCACAGCAACTAGTACCTGTCCCGATGAAACTATCTCGGCAAGGCGAGTTATTTCCTCGTCAACAACTACGACATCAGCTGATTGAAGCAACCTATGTGCGCGAACTGTTAATAGATCTGGGTCACCGGGTCCGGCAACCACAAAAGACACTCCGACTGCGGCAGATACCTGCGAGCTAGCCATTTACACACCTACCTTGTTT
>JBDLQS010000062.1:0-4367 GCA_039800445.1 Actinomycetota bacterium | reverse complement strand
TTGCTTCAAGTAAAGCTCGGCCAGGAAAAGTTTGGGTCTGGCCAAACATGGCCCAATGGCTGCGCTCACTTGAAGTTGCTCGCCCGGGTCCAAATGGTAGATGTATTCCAGAGACACCAATTCGAGTAAGTTCATCAAGGTTTGGTGTGCTGGCTGCTTCTAGTGGAGTTTGATTGTTCAATTCCTCGCTGGGCCGATCGCCAAGACCATCAAAGGTAATCAAGATCATGGGAGTGCGGTCATCCCACATTGGTGCTGGCTTCACTTAAGCACTCACCTTTGAAGTTGCGTTATCCCATTCCTGTTGGATCGTAGAAATAGCGCCAGGAGCTACAAGTGATTGCCAGGTCGAGTCATCTGTTGTTAGTGCCTCGCGAATGTCAGATGCAGATACCTTCGTTACTGGCGCTGGTAACTCAAGAACTTCAAATCCTTGGCCAGTAAAGAGATCCAACTTACTTGCTTCCCAAGCACTAAAGATGCGCAATGCAAATACCGTTTCGGCAGGCACTGCCCAGGAATCTGGTTGGGTTAAATCAAACGGAATGATTTCAATTTCAATACGGTCTAATTCAGGTAGCTCGGAAATCGAATCTTTAATGATCTGGACGCGGGACTCATAGGAAAACGGATTAGCGACATCAGTATGACGATGCATACTTGCCGCATGCTCAAAAAGATTTTCGATGTCTGGATTCGTTATTCCAATAATGATGCGATTAAATTTTTGACTTAGCGCGGATAGCACTTCCATGTGTTGATTGTGGAAGGGTTGGAATCTGCCTGTAAAGCAAGCCACGCGCTGAGTCATTGTTTAGATTTTTACACTCAGTGCTTTGATCTTGGAAATCGCTTCATCAGTTTGAATCACATCGGCATAACGGCGGCCAACATCTTGCATGTTTGCATCATGTGGACCAGCATCTTGATCGCCACAGGCGTCATCAATTGCAATTGTGCGGAAACCGTAAGAGAAGGAATCAACGATGGTTGCTCGAACGCAACCTGAGGAAGTAACTCCGGTTACCAAGACGGTATCGATTCCATTTGTAGTCAGGATGCTGCTCATGTCAGTACCAAAGAATGCGGAAGGGAAACGCTTCAAAATGTATACGTCGCTGTCATCCCATAGATCTGGGTGAATTTGAGCTTCATAGGAACCTGGATGAATATCCCGCAAGGCTGGCACTTTCCAGCGAGCGAACTCAGTATCAGTGGACCAAGCAACTGCAGTGTGAATGATTGGAATGCCGGCAGCACGAGCAGCCGGGAATAGGCGAGCGGCATTCTTGATGGCTCGCTGGGCATGCTCACTTCTACCTAAAGCAAACTTTGGGTCACAAAATGACATTTGAAAGTCAACGGCAATAATTGCAGGTTTGGTACCCCAGCCAACTTCGCCTTGTCCGTAACCAGCATTTTCGAATGAATCTGACATGTGCCCTCCAAATGGCAAAATACCCACTTCTTGTATACATCTATTCGAGAATCTGTGCTGGGTTTTGACTAAATTAAGGCTTTCGATGGCAGTCCACTATGAAAAGTGGCAGAATTGTATGCAATCCGCATTATCAGGAGCCATAGTGAGCAATTTCGACCTTTACAAGACCTCCGACGAACATGAAGAACTTAGATCAGTGGTTCGAGCTTTGGCAGATGCCAAGATTGCTCCGTTTGCAGCGCAGGTAGATGAAGACGCCCGCTTTCCACAAGAGGCTTATGACGCGCTAGTTAGCGCCGAACTACAAGCTATCCATGTACCCGAGGCCTACGGCGGCGCCCAAGGTGACGCACTAGCCTCAGCGATTGTGGTGGAAGAGGTCGCAAGAGCCTGTGCTTCCAGCAGTCTGATTCCGGGCGTAAACAAACTTGCTTCACTACCGGTTATCCATAGTGGTAGTGAAGAACTAAAGAAAGAATTCTTGCCAGGCTTAGCCTCAGGTGAAACTTTGTGGTCCTACGCGCTGTCAGAAACTGATGCTGGCAGTGATGCGGCCGCTATGAAAACTACCGCTGTGGCGAATGGTGATTCCTGGACTTTAAATGGTTCTAAAAAATGGATCACGAATGCTGGCGAAAGCCATATCTATACTGTGCTGGCGGTAACCGATAAAGATAAAGGTGCCCGCGGTGGCATTACAGCCTTCATTGTTAAGAAAGATGATCCAGGCGTAAGTTTCGGCGTGCCAGAAAAGAAACTAGGAATTAAGGGCTCTCCAACTCGTGAAGTCTATTTAGACAATGTAGTGATCCCAGACTCCCGTCGAATCGGTGAAGTGGGGACTGGCTTTGGAATTGCTATGTCAACACTTGATCACAGCCGAATTGCAATTGCCGCTCAAGCAGTTGGTATTGCTCAAGGCGCATTAGATTTTGCGGCAAGTTATATCAAGGAGCGCAAGCAGTTCGGCAAAGCGATTGCGGAATTCCAAGGCATTCAGTTCATGGTCGCTGACATGTCAATGAAGCTAGAAGCTGCGCGCCAGCTAACTTATGCAGCAGCTGCCCGAAGTGAACGCAATGATGCTGATTTAACTTTCTTTGGGGCGGCAAGCAAGTGCTTTGCTTCGGATGTTGCAATGGAAATTACGACAGATGCGGTTCAGTTACTAGGCGGCTATGGCTATAGCCGTGACTATCCAGTTGAACGCATGATGCGTGATGCGAAAATTACCCAGATCTATGAAGGAACCAACCAAGTTCAGCGCATTGTGATGTCACGTCACACTTTGGCTTCTAGATAACAAATGTCTCAAGCATCTCCGGAAAAATTGCGCCGAGATGCGCTCGGAATTCTGGCTGCCGCAATCGCGGCGCAATTAGCTGTATCAACTGCGCAGCAAGGATTACCAGCGATGGGACCAATCCTGGCAAGCACATTTGATCTAACAACTTCAGGCGTTGGCTTACTTTTAGGAACCATCAGCCTTGGCACCGCTGGGGCTGTGATTTTCTGGGGCAATTTAGCTGATCGAATGAATGACCGACATGTTGCGCTAATTGGTCTGTTAGGAACTGCAACCTGCTTTGTGATCGCCGCATTCTTCAAGGCTTCCGAAGTCGCACACTTCGCACTTATCTTTGCTGGCATCATGATGGCTTCGCCGACTGTTGCGATGACTAAGGGATTAGCGAGAAATTTTGTCCACTTAGGAAACATTGGTTTTGCACTTTCAACGAGGCAAGCCGCAGTCCCAGTTGGTGGCGTCATAGGTGGCATTGTTTTAACTGGAATTGCAGTTTCCTATGGCTTGAGTGCTGCGCTTTATGCCTTGGCTGGATTAATCATATTTAGCGGATTTTTTGTAATCTTCGCTCCAATTGGAGTTCCCGAGCCACCTCGTTTGAAAGCTGAAAATCTACCTCCGGTTAACTGGCGCAAACTGTCGCCGATCTTGATTGCTGCTGCATTTTTTTGTCTAACGCAATTAGGAATTGTTGCATTGCTAACTCTGTACTTAAGTGGCAGTAGGGGTTGGACTCCGACGCAAGCTGGACAGTTATACGCATTGATGATGGCATTTGTGATTCCACTTCGAATCCGTCTTGGAGTAATCAGCGACCGCCACCCGACGCAACGAGTCAAGTTTCAAATTGTGATTGCACTACTTGGGGCAACATTGCTTTTGCTCTGTGCAGTACTTGAGCAGTACGCAATTGTTGTACCTTTGCTTTTCTTGGCAGGAATCACCGCAATGGGTTGGAACGGTTTGTTGTTTACATCTGCTGTAATGGCAGTGCCATCAGAGCGCGTTGGTTTTACGCAAGGGGTTTTGCATAGCTTTATTTTCGCCGCTGGTGGCCTTTCGCCAATCATCATGTCCCAAATAGTTGAATCTTTCAGTTGGCAAGCAGCTTGGACCGTAATGGCGATATGCTCAGTTATGGCGGCGGTTTCGTTAAAGATGTTTGACCCCACACCGGCCCAGGCAAAGGAAATAGCATGAGCAAGCAGCGCGTTGACACCGATCTGTTAGACGAGATCCAGCGACGAGTTTTGTGGCTTGCGGTGCGAATGGTTGACTTTGCAAACCGCGAGCGCGAACTAAAGGACGACGTCAAAGTCGGTGGCCATCAAGCATCAAGCGCTTCCCTTACTTCAATCATGACCGCGCTTTATTTCGACCATCTAGATGGACCAGACCGAGTAAGTGTTAAACCGCACGCATCGCCAGTTTTTCACGCAATTCAGTATTTACTTGGAAATCTTGATGAAAGTTACTTAAAACGCTTACGCGAATTTGGCGGCTTGCAGTCATACCCATCCCGAACTAAAGATCCAGATGCACCTGACTTCTCAACTGGTTCGGTTGGCTTAGGTGCCGCAGCCCCACTTTTTGCGGCAGCAACACGTCGTTACGTTGACT
>JBDLQS010000061.1:0-5227 GCA_039800445.1 Actinomycetota bacterium | reverse complement strand
CACCAAAAGGTGGAACTCACGTAACTGGTTTTGATCGCGCAATCGTCAAAGTCCTTAACGAACAGCTCAAAGCTCAACGACTACTTAAGGCTGGGGAAGATGCAGTATCCAAGGAAGATGTCCAAGAAGGCTTAACTGCAGTAGTTACGGTGCGTTTAGCCGAACCACAGTTCGAAGGTCAAACTAAGGAAATTCTCGGAACTCCAGCGGCTACCAAGATAGTTAATACCGTAGTTAGCAATGAACTTTCCAACTGGTTTACTAATCCACCACGCGGTGCCAAGCCAGCTACCCGCATTGTTCTAGACAAGGTTGCCAACGCGTCTCGTGCGCGCTTAGCTGCTCGACACCATCGAGACACTCAGCGTCGAAAGACTGCACTTGAGTCATCAACCTTGCCAGCAAAGCTAAAAGACTGTCGTAGTGAAGATAACGATCGCACCGAATTGTTTATCGTCGAAGGTGACAGCGCGCTTGGTACTGCAAAATCAGCGCGAAACAGTGAATTCCAGGCCTTGCTGCCAATTCGAGGAAAGATTCTAAATGTTCAAAAAGCGTCTCTGGCTGACATGCTCAAGAACAATGAATGCGCATCAATCCTGCAGGTAATTGGCGCAGGTTCGGGCAGATCTTTCGACATGGAAGCAGTTCGTTACCACAAGATCATCATCTTGGCTGATGCCGACGTCGATGGCGCTCACATTCGCACGCTTTTGTTAACACTGTTCCAGCGCTACTTAACTCCACTGCTTGAAGCTGGTCGGATCTATGCAGCAGTACCACCATTGCATCGGATTGAAGTAATTGGTTCAGGTAAGAAGCCAGGCGAAGTGATTTACACCTACAGCGATGCGGAAATGGCTGCGACAGTTAAAGACTTAACCAAGCAAGGTAGGCGCTGGAAGGAACCAATTCAGCGTTATAAGGGTCTTGGTGAGATGGACGCTGTGCAATTGCGCGAAACCACAATGGATCCAGAAAAGCGCACCCTTCGACGCATTACTGTGAGCGACGCAAAATCAGCAGAAAATGTTTTTGAACTACTAATGGGTAGTGAAGTTGCCCCGCGCAAGGACTTCATTATTGATGGTGCAGCAAAACTTGATCGCACCAAGATCGATGTCTAAGACTTTTTAGCGCGACTCACTGCAACTGGAACTCCACCGACACCCCAGTCGTCAGCAGTAACTTCATTGATGACAATTCGTACGTTATCTGGGTCAGCATCTAGCACTCGGATCGCAGCTTCAGAGATTTCCTTGATTAGCGCATGCTTTTGTTCAACGCTTCGGCCTTCAATTAATTGCACAGTAATAAATGGCATTAGATGTCCTATCTAGAAGTCGTAGGTTTGAAGCTTGCCGGTGTTTACGTCAAAGACTGCGCCACCAACGGTCACGTTATTTGCAACTAGGAATGGGTGAGTACGAATGCGTTTAACATCGATTTGGAGCGCTTCAATCGGATCACTCACAGTTCTGAATTCCACGCTACGGGTATCAACGCCGTATTCCTGAAGGATCGTTTGGTGGATCTCCGGCTCGGATGCACTTGCCATCCGACAATCAGTGTGTGGCATTACTAATACGCGATTAACTCCGAGTAAGAAAGTAGCTAGAACTAAAGTTCGCAAAACGTCATCAGTGACGCGAGCGCCAGCGTTACGAAGAATCTTGACGTCACCTGGATTCATGCCAACGATTGCAAGGGGACTGATGCGCGAGTCCATGCAGGTGATGATTGCTAGTCCCTGAGCAGCTTTGCCAGTTAGGTGTGAACTTTCAAAGTCGGAAGAGTACAAGGCGTTAGCAGCCAAAACATCATTGAAAACATCTTTAGGAAATGGCTGATTTGGCATGGACTATTCACCGCCGCCGCTGGAATGGCCAGGGAATACGCCCTGGTGTTCATCGATGTAGGGAACTGAGTTGTTAACAGCCAGGCCTGCCTCACCGAATCCAACTGAAATCAATGGCACCTTACCGACATAAGTTGTGATGTCACCGGCGGAATAAACGCGTGGCAAGTTTGTCTTCATTGTGGTGTCTACCAAAATCCGACGCTTTTCTAATTCAATTCCCCAGTTAGCAATCGGTCCGATGTTGGCGATAAAACCAAGTGCGGCAACTAAAGTCTGTGCTGGCAAGGTGCGGGATTCGCCTTCTTTGTTCTTAATAGTTACTGATTCGATCCAGTCATCGCCAGCAACACTTTCAACTTCAGAGTTAATAATGAGCTCAACACCCATTGCGCGAACTTGATCAACAGTTGCAGCGTGAGCACGGAAAGTATCGCGGCGATGCACCAGAGTCACTGACTTGGCTATGGGGGCTAATGAATATGCCCAGTCAAATGCTGAATCGCCACCACCGATGATGACAACATCTTTGCCAGCGTGAACATCAAGTTTTGGAACGAAGTAAACCAAGCCCTTGCCAACGTATTCGTTGCCCGCAGGCAATTCACGGGGAGTGAAGGATCCGATACCACCGGTGATGATTACGACTTTGGCTTCAATTACGGTGCCTTTGTCGGTAACAACTCGAACTGGGCCAGCTTCACTAGTCTCAAGCTCTTCAGCACGCTCACCCAAGATAAATGTTGGATTGAAAGCACCAGCCTGCTTCATTAAGCCATCAACTAAATCTCGCCCCTTAACGGCAGGGAAGCCTGCGATGTCAAAAATCTCTTTCTCTGGGTACATGGCCGTAATTTGACCACCAGGTTCAGTTAAAACATCTAGTACGGTAACCGAAAATCCTCTAAAACCAGCGTAATAAGCCGCATATAAACCTGCCGGACCAGCACCAATAACTAGGACATCACTCATAACCTCGAGTTTATCTTTGAATGCGGGTGGTTGGAAACTCAAGGGCTTAGCGGAACGGCTCGACTAGATCGGTCAATCGTGGACCTATTGCCTTAATTGAGTTTGCTGTAGTTGTAACTCAAGACTGTCGCTGTTGCTACCCATGCCTGGTAAGGCAGTAGAGCAATTCCAAGCGGAATAGACGTTCTAAATGCAACCGCCACCATAGGAATTGTAAGTAGAGCTGTCAGGGCCAGTGAGATTGCAGCAATTTGCAAGTTGTGAGGAACGTAGAACTGATATGCCCAAACGAGTGCGCAGAAAACAGATGCGGCAAAGAATCCAAGATAGATAAGTGTGGCTGCAGTGGTTGCACGTTGTGCGACTGTGACCGCTGCAATTCCAAGAACAATAAAGTTGTAGGGCCATATAAGACCGAAGATAACGTCAGGTGGTTGCCAAGCCGGAGCATTGAGGTTGCGATACCAGTTATCACCTGTGTTCACCCAGAGACCAGAGCCAATTACATAAATAGCGACTAGTCCAACGCCGGTAATTGCGGCTAGATTTTTCACTTGTTATGTCTTTGCTTCATATCCTGAGTATAAGTCGATCAATTTGGAAAGTAGCGTGACTCGGTCAGTGGGTGAGCACTCGGACAGTAGCCAAGAACTAGCGGTATTCGGCAGCCGAGCGGACCCAGGAACCTGAAACTAAGGCTGAAAGGTCAGCAGCAGTTCCGTTAAACAAATTCAGATCCAAATGATTTCGTCCAGTGTCGCGGCCTGGTCGGCACATCGTCACATCGGCTGGGCAATCACCTGATCTTGGTCGCCAAGGAATTCCATAAAGTTCACGATCACCAGTGTGCGAGTACTGCCAGAACGTCCAAACATATGAACAGTCCGACTGCTTCCATGCGGTTTCATAACATGGTTTACCGCTCAAGCCTTGACCAACTTGCACAGCAGGATCAGCTGGGTTACCTAGCTGGGCTAGCCACAAATGATAATTTCGAAACTTTGCAACCGTGTTGGCATCTTGGAGATAGCGAGTAGCCAAGAAGCTTCGGTAGGAATACATGATCGGGGTGCGAGCAGTTGCGGCTTGCATAGTATCTAGCCAAGTGAAAGTCCAAAGCGTAACCATTTCATCCGAGATACTCGGATCCACGCCTTCAACATCTAATACGTAAGGCAATGTGCGATCGTCATAGCCACCAAGTGCGGCAAGCCGAGCCGCAGCATGCCCGGCTTGAGCCTGGGCATCGGCAACTATGACATTTGAATCGGCAGTAACTGGAATTCTTGCAAAGTGGTAATAGCCAACCAAAATTCCAGCGGCTTTTGCAGCTGGTGCCCAGGCAGTTACATGGGGGACTGCTAAGGCATCTTCACTGGCAAGACCATCGGAACCTTTAATGAACGCATATGCCACCCCAGCGCCAGCCATTCGATTAAAGTCGATCGCTTCGCCAATGTTCTGCCAACGTGAAATATCAACACCCAAGATCCGAGTACCTGGGCCAGCTGTAACTAAATTCAATGGCGCAACAACTGCAGTGGACTGCACTTTAGTTTTCTTGTTGCCTGAGATAGCTCGGATCGATAAGGCTGGCGTTGAAGCCGGAGCCTTAATCTTTGCAGACCACTTGCCGCCCTTTTTCTTGGACTTAACTGTCTTTACGGTCTTCCACTTCTTGCCTTGCTTGATCTGGATCCTAACTTTTGCGCCCTTTAGGCTGCCAGTGGTCTTTCCCGACAGCGTGATCTGTTGTCCTGCAACAAGCGAGGCTGGGACTGGCTTCATCGAAACGGATTGCTTGACTGCAGCATCAGAAGGCACAGCCAGTAGAGACAGGATCAAGGTCACTGCGACAAGTAGCACTGACTTACTAAAGCGGGAAAGAATCATGACATCACTTTGTTCACGGAGCAGCGCAGACAGCTGCTACTGGTTTACGAAGTTTGGTTCCGCTGCTGTCACGCTTACCTTGTTTATCGGGGACATCAACCGCAGCGCCAGTCGAGCCACAGGCATGGATTGGGCCGTTGCCTGCAGTAGCTGTAACTAATACATCCTCGCCAGCTAAGAACTTGTGACAGCGCACGCCACTGGTAGCGCGGCCCTTGCCAGGGAACTCAGTTAGCAAAGTTAACTTCATAGTGTGCGCAGCAGTGCCAGGAAGTGCTCCCGCCTCGCCGCCAACAGTTGCGACTAAGCATTCATCATGGGCATCTACAACAGAACCAAAGATGACCTCGGCACCTTCATAGAGTCTGATGCCAACAACTCCACCAGCCGGACGGCCAGTGGCGCGAACTAGGGAGGCGTCGAAATGAAGTAGCTGAGCATCGCTAGTAATCAGAACAACTTCGCCACTTTCGTCTTCACACTGAATTGCGCCCACTAAGTAAT
>JBDLQS010000060.1:0-4902 GCA_039800445.1 Actinomycetota bacterium | reverse complement strand
ACATGTGAGGCACCGTATGGATTTCCAGAAACTTTGCTTACATGCTCATCGCCGTAACCAAGCGGCATGATCAATGAACCCCAGTGGTAGAAGTGGTTGTTGATTGCCAAAGTTGTTGACTCCAGGCCACCATGTGCAGTCGAAGCAGTGGTGAATGCTGTTCCTACTGTGTTAACAAGTGCACCCTTAAACCAAAGTCCACCAGTGGTATCTAGGAATGACTTCAGTTGTGAGGCTGGTCCACCAAAGCGAGTTGGACTACCTAATGCAATACCGTCGGCCCATTCCAAATCCTCAAGAGTTGCAATTGGCTCGTTAACCATTTCATCAAAGTGAGCTTGCCACTTTGGGTTGCTGGCAATTGCGTCCGCTGGAGCAGTTTCAGCAACGCGGCGTACTCGAACTTCGGCTCCGATGCTTGCGGCACCTTCGCCAATTGCATTAGCCATTGCCGCAATGTTTCCAGTTGCTGAGTAATAGACGATTGCGATGTTGGTCATTTTGCTTCCTTTGCTGGGAATTGGCCAGCGCGGCCAAGTAATCCTGGGGCATCTTTTTCAAGTGCTTTAGATAACCATGATGCCGTACTTACCAGTGCGTCATGGTTCAGGCCAGTAGTTACACCGGAGCGCTCCAGCATGTAGTTCAAATCTTCGGTTGCAATGTTGCCGGTTGCGTTAGGTGCGAACGGGCAGCCACCAAATCCACCAACGCTGCTGTCAAAGCCAACAAACCCAGCTTCTAGACCAGCAAGAGCGTTGGCATAACCGTTATTACGAGTGTTGTGAAGATGAAGGCGCATTGGCTCGGATGCAAAACGTTCTCGCACTGCATTACCTAAAGCACGCACTTGCCAAGGCACACCAACGCCAATGGTGTCAGCGAGTCCAACTTCAGCCAGGTGAAGTCCAACCATGCCATCAAGAACACGTGCTACTTGATCAGTTGGAACCTCGCCAGCAAACGGGCAACCAAATGCCACGGCCACTGTCATGGTTAATGGAACATTTTCCTCTTTACAAACATCAGAAACTTCTTTTGCCAGAACTAACATTTCAGCCACACTCAGATTTTGGTTGGCAAGACTCATTTCATCTGTGCCTGGGATTACCAAGTGAACTTCATCTACTTTGCTATCAAGTGCCCGATCCAGACCCTTGCGGTTCAAAATCAAACCAGAGTAAGAAACTCCGTTATCGCGGGGCAGTCCACCCATAACCTCTTCGGCATTTGCCATCTGGGGGACTCGAGTTGGGTGCACGAAGGCCACAGCCTCAATCCGCTTAGCTCCGGCCTTGCCAAGTTGGGTTATTAAGTCAATGCGTTGATCTACCGAAAGTGGGATTTTCTCGTTCTGTAGGCCATCTCTTGGAGAGACTTCAATAATGGAAATATCGCTACGAGGAGTGGGCATTGTGGCGGTCATAGGCCTATTCTCGTACGAGATGGTATACAAGTCCACCTGAATTTAGATATGGATTCCCCAGATTTATCGGGTTTTTTAGAAATTTGGGTGCGAATAGGTTAAATTTTGTATACAAATAGAGCAACCAATCGAAAAGGAACAACCGTGACCGGACCATTAAGTGACCTACGACTAGTTGAACTCGGTCAATTACTAGCCGGGCCATACTGTGGCCAGCTCTTGGGAGATTACGGCGCAGAAGTCATCAAGATTGAAGATCCAAAGCGCGGCGACCCACTTCGGGATTGGGGTCAGGAAAAAGCGCACGGTAAGTCACTATGGTGGCCAATTGCTGCTCGCAACAAGAAATGTGTAACTGCAGATTTGCGCACACCGGAAGGGCAGCAGATCGTAAAGGAACTAGTTGAACAATCCGATATGTTGCTAGAAAACTTCCGGCCAGGAACTCTTGAGCGCTGGGGGCTTGGTTATGACGTTTTGTCCAAAATCAACCCGGGACTAATTTTGATTCGAGTCAGTGGCTACGGACAAACCGGACCTTATGCACCACGACCAGGCTATGCATCAGTTGGCGAAGCAATGGGTGGTCTTCGATATGTAATCGGCGAACCAGATCGCATGCCGGCCCGTGCTGGTATTTCACTTGGTGATTCATTGGCCGCAACGTTTGCAACACTTGGCGCATTGGCCGCGCTCCACTCCAAGGAGAAGACTGGCAAGGGCCAGGTAATTGATGCTTCGATTTACGAATCAGTAATGGCATACATGGAGTCATTAATTCCAGAATGGGCTATCGGCGGTTACCAACGAGAGCGCACCGGATCAGTTTTGCCAAAGATCACTCCAAGTAATGTTTACCCAACCAAGTCTGGTGAAATGCTTTTGATCGCCGCAAACATGGACACAGTATTCAAGCGCCTTGCTCATGCAATGGGTAAGCCAGAACTTGCTGATGATCCAAAGTATGCAACCCACATTGCACGTGGCGACAACACCGCCGAGCTAGATGCCATGATTGGCGACTGGAGTCGCACCTGGGAAATGAAAGATTTGATTAATCACTTAATCGAAGAAGAAGTTCCGCATGGTTTGGTATACACCGCTAAAGACATGATTGCCGATCCACACATTCAAGCTCGTGAGTCGATTATCAATGTTGATGTTCCTGGTGTTGGCGAATTCCCAATGCAAAACATCTTCCCGTTCTTCTCAGATACCAAGCCATCAATTCGATGGAGCGGTCCAGCACACGGCGAGCACACTGACGAAGTTTATGGAGAACTACTTGGTTACGACGCATCGAAGTTAGCTGACTTACGTGCTAAAGGAATCATTAAGTAACTAGAAGTTACTGGAATTGCGTGCAATCCAGATTTACTTGTACATCCAGGCGTAAAGTTCTGGGCGACGATCATTCCAAACCGGCCAGTCTTTGCGCGCTTTGGCAAGCAATGACATGTCTAGTTCAGCATGAATGATTTCTGGGTAGTTATGTCCACCAGCCTCGGCAAGTACTTCACCAGTTGGCGCGATCACACAAGAGCGGCCAAAGAAGTCGTGAGTCTTGCCACCACAAGTTTCTTCACCGGAGCGGTTTGATGCAATCACGAATACGCCCATCTCCATAGCGCGAAGGCGCAGATCGTCAATGAATAAAGATTCGCGCCAGCCAAGTGAAGACACGGCAAGCAAAACTACGTCGGCGCCAAGTGCACGGTTTGCCATCCATGGCTCGGAGAACGCACGGTCATAACAAATCAACGCACCGGTAGAAACACCGTCAACATCAAAGTTCATCGCGCCTGGTCCTGCAGTGCAGTATTCGTCTTCGTGAACGTCAAGTGTTGGCATGTGAACAGATGGGGCAGTTAGCTTTCGGAAGGCTGGGAAAGTTTTTCCATCATGAGTTTTTCCGTGAACTACTTCGCCGTTGCGATTCAGGATTACTAGTGAGTTGTAACGCACGTCGTTATCAATCTCGTACATGCCAAAACCAAGTGCGGTGTTGTGTTCTTTCGCAAACTTGGCAAAAGCAGCGGTTGAGGCGCCGCCGATAACTGGCTCGGCCCAATCGCGATACTTCGGGCTCTTATCGCCGGCAGCGAAGTATGGGGTAGTCGCAAGCTCTGGAAGCAGAATCAAGTCAGGGCTAGTGGCCGCCGCCCTTTTTGATAGTTCGAGCAACATTTCCACGTTTTCTGAAACATTCTGGGTGCAGTTACCGCTTTGAACTACTGAAACCTTCACGGATCCTCCTGGTTTGGATATATGGCCAAACTAATGGACTTTCCTCCACTTCGTATACAAAACTCGAACAATGCCCGATTTCAGTGGGTTTGGTTAAATCTGGACATTGTCCACTTGGCACCCAAAAACAAGCCAAATTCCCCCAAAAGTCCGAATATTTGGGGGAATTTAAAAAGTACCGTTACCTGAATGTTGTATACAAAGTTCCCAATAAGTCCTGCATTATTGCCGTTTTTCCCCCAGACTTACACTCATCGGAAGTCGTTTCTTGGGATGATTTAAGCCGAGGCAATAGGGAGATTAAGTGTCACAAACCGTTTCGTTACGTCGATTGAACCTTCGACGTAAAGGCAGCAAGGACAACACCAGTGCTGCGGTTTCAACAAGTTATCGAATTCAGGCCTATGCAATTTTGGTTGCTTGGTTTGCGCTCATAGTTGTCTTTAGTCTGCTGTTGCCAGAAGTTTTCCCGACTTGGCAAAACGTAACTTCAATTGCAAATCAAAAAGCTGCAACCGTTTTGTTAACCCTTGGTTTGGTTTTCGCACTATCTGCTGGTGAGTTTGACCTATCAATCGGTGGCGCAGTTTCCTTAGGTGCGGCAATCCCAGCTTGGCTGGCAACCGTGCACGGAATCTCACTTCCGATCGCAATCCTGATTGCATTAGTTTTTGCAGCTGCATTCGGATTTATCAATGGACTCCTCAGCGTTAAGGGCAAGATTCCATCACTTGTCGTAACACTTGGAACCGGTACCGCACTTGGTGGAATTGTTAGTGGCCTCGCGGGCAATACAACCCTGAGTGTTCAAACTTTCTCATTCGTAGCTCTAGTTAAGACTAGAATCTTCGGTTTTTACGCAGCCTTCTGGTTCATGCTGATCCTGGCCTTTATTGCTTGGTACATCTTGGAGCACACTCCAATCGGACGCCAGCTCTACTTCGTAGGTCAGGGCCGTGAAGTTGCTCGCTTGGCTGGTATTCGCACAAACGCATATCGTTACTACTCCTTGATTGCCTGCTCAACTTTGGCAGCCCTTGCTGGCGCAATGGTTCTTACAACTGCAGGTGCTGCACAATCCAGCATCGGCAAATCATATGTGTTGCCCGCATTCGCGGCAGCATTCTTAGGTTCAACTGCAATTAGGCCAGGACGTTTCAACGTCTGGGGCACAGTTGTAGCTGTATATTTCCTCGAAACCGGAATCACGGGCTTACAGCTCAAGGGCT
>JBDLQS010000059.1:0-8650 GCA_039800445.1 Actinomycetota bacterium | reverse complement strand
CATTCCAATCAAGGTTGCACTTATCAATAACGCTTCCCTTGGCATGGTTCGTCAATGGCAAAACTTGTTCTACAACGAGCGCTATAGCAATACAGATTTGCAGTCTCATTCCATTCCTGACTTTGTAAAACTTGCAGACGCATACGGGTGTCATGGAATTCGTGTTACTAAGGCCGAAGAAGTCGACAAGGCAATCGAAAAGTCGATGGAGATCAACGACGCACCAGTAGTGATTGATTTCCAGGTACATCGCGACGCCATGGTTTGGCCAATGGTTGCCGCCGGTACCGGAAACGATGAAATTCAATTTGCGCGAGATCTGGCACCGCAATGGGAAAGAGGGGATGACTAAACATGGCTCGTCATACTCTTTCAATTTTGGTGCAGGACCAACCAGGTGTACTTGCGCGAATTTCCGCACTGTTTTCTCGTCGCGGTTACAACATTGAATCTTTGGCAGTAGGCACAACCGAAACCGAAGGTGTATCTCGCATGACCGTTGTGGTCAATGTTGATCAGCACGCACTTGAACAAGTAACAAAGCAGTTAAACAAGTTGATCAACGTTCTAAAAATCGTTGAACTCGATGACAGCACTGCAATTGCTCGAGAGCTAATGCTCATCAAAGTTAAAGCTGATGATCATTCTCGTACTAAGGTTCTGGAACTCGTGGAACTTTTCCGTGCCAAAGTTGTTGACGTTAGTGGAGATGCAGTAACCATTGAGGCTACTGGCTCTATAGACAAACTAGAGGCGTTCCTGAATGTCCTAGCCCCGCATGGAATCAAGGAAATCGTGCAGTCTGGCGTAGTGGCACTTGCCCGCGGTGGCCGCTCAATTGCTGACCGTTCCAACAAGAATTCCGAACGTTCCATCTAGAAATTCACACAATCCAAAGAATCTGACAGACTTACCAAACTAGCGAAATAGGAGAGCCCAGTGGCCGAATTGTTTTACGAAGATGATGCAGACCTTTCAATTATTCAAGGTCGCAAGGTAGCCGTTATTGGTTATGGAAGCCAGGGCCATGCCCACGCACTTAGCTTGCGCGACAGTGGCGTTGATGTTCGCGTCGGTCTAGCTGATGGCTCAAAGAGCAAAGCAAAGGCTGAATCCGAAGGTCTACGCGTTGTAGATCCAGCAACCGCTGCTGCAGAAGCTGATGTCATCATGATGTTGGTTCCAGATCACGTAGCTCGCAAGGTTTACGCCGCATCAGTAGAACCAAATCTAAAAGCTGGTGACGCTCTTTTCTTTGCACATGGCTTTAACATCCGCTTTGGTTACATCACACCTCCAGCAAACGTAGATGTTTGCATGGTTGCGCCAAAGGGTCCAGGACACTTAGTTCGTCGCGAGTACGTTGCTGGTCGTGGCGTTCCAGCCATTGTTGCTGTTGAACAAGATGCCTCAGGCAGTGCTTGGGCTCTAGCTCTTTCATATGCAGCAGGCATCGGTGCACTTCGCGCTGGTGGCATCAAGACAACTTTCACTGAAGAAACTGAAACTGATCTATTTGGTGAGCAAGCGGTACTTTGTGGTGGCGCTTCAGCACTAGTCCAAGCAGGTTATGAAACTCTTGTTGAAGCTGGATACCAGCCAGAAGTTGCTTACTTCGAGTGCTTGCACGAATTGAAGTTAATTGTTGACTTAATGTACGAAGGTGGAATTGCCAAGCAGCGCTGGAGCGTTTCCGACACTGCTGAATACGGCGATTATGTTTCCGGTCCACGTATCATCAATGCTTCAGTTAAAGCAGAAATGAAAGCTGTGCTGACTGATATTCAACAGGGCAAGTTCGCTCAGCGCTTCATCGATGACCAAGATGCAGGTGCACCAGAGTTCAAGTCACTTCGCGCGAAAGCAGAACAGCATCCAATCGAAGCTGTTGGCCGCGACCTACGCAAGTTGATGTCATGGGTAAAGACCGGTGACAATGACTACGTAGAAGGCACTGCAGGACGCTAACTAAACATGCTTGCGATACAGGTAGATCAGCCCGGTGGACCAGAAGTCCTAAAGGTAGCTGATCTACCTGTTCCAGTTTGTGGCCCAGATCAACTCGTAGTTGAGTTGGCATTTAGTGGCGTTAACTTCATTGACATTTATCAACGTCAAGGAATTTACCCAATGCCAAGTCCTTACGTCCCAGGGCTTGAGGGCAGCGGTGTTGTTACCGAAGTTGGTTCTGCGGTTCAAGACTTCTCAGTAGGCGACAAAGTTGCTTGGCCTTCATCGCTAGGAAGCTATTCCCAAATCCATGCCGTAAACGCCACATCTGTTGTGAAAGTTCCCGAAGGTGTTTCCCTTGATGTGGCGTGTGCTGCAATGTTGCAAGGCATGACAGCACACTACTTAGTTGCTTCGCTATATGAAATCAAGCCAGGGGATACTGCATTAGTTCACGCTGCTGCTGGTGGCGTTGGGCAACTACTTTGCCAAATGATTTCCAATCGTGGCGCAACCGTAATTGGCACCGCCTCAACTTCCAAAAAAGCAGAGATTGCTCGTACTGCTGGTGCAACCCATGTAATTAGATATGACACCGAAGATGTAGCAGCGAAAGCCAAAGAACTAACCAATGGAATTGGCGTAGATGTTGTTTATGACGGTGTCGGCCAGGCAACATTTGATGGCAGCCTGGCTTCGCTTAAGCGTCGCGGCATGATGGCACTCTTTGGTGGCGCAAGTGGCATGGTTCCCGCTTTCGATCTTCAAGCCTTAAGCCGAATGGGGTCCCTATTTGTAACTCGCCCAACTTTGGCGGACTACATTGCCGGTCCTGGTGAAATGCAATGGCGAGCAGATGAAATCTTTGCTGAACTTCTCGCTGGAAAACTGAACTTTGCAATTGGGAAAACTTATCCTCTGAAAGATGCTAAAGACGCACACGCTGATTTAGCTGCTCGCAAAACCACAGGAAAACTGTTACTAGTTCCGTAAGTTCATTACTTGTTATGCAAATTAGGGCATTTTTTAGTGTCCAAAAATCCAGATAGGCTTTGAAGATGCCGGCCGCACTAGTAACTGGAACATTTAATCCACCTCACATGGGTCATGTGAAGCTGATTAAATCGGCCATTGAAAAGCGAGATCACGTAGTTGTCGTCGTATTGGCTGCGCCGCATGATCGTCTAGCTGCAAACGATCGGGCTCGCGCGCTCTTACAGGACTGTGTTGCTGAAGGTGTAAACGAAGCCGCAATGACAATTGTGCATGGCTACGAATCAACACCATATGATCCAGGCAATAGCGCGGTTGCTAAATCTAATGCCCGAGTCATCGAAGCCCACCTTCGTCACACTCCGCCAGTAGACCTCTTGGTTACATCTGAAACTAATGGTGATGAGTTTGCCAAGCTTCTTGGCTTACATCACCACAGCTTCGATCCAGATCGCACCCAAGTTCCCGTCTCTTCCACGCAGATTCGCGAGGACTTGATTAGCAATTGGCATCTACTTGGACCAGGATCTAGAGAGTTACTTGCTATCCGCGCAGTATTCATTGGCGCCGAATCAACTGGAACCACAACAACAACTCTGGCCGTCCAAGCTGAATTGATGAAGCGCCAAGGAAACTTTGCTACCACAAACTGGATTCGTGAATATGGTCGCGATCTGACAATGCGTAAAAAAGAACAAGCCGAAGCTATGGGGCTAAGCGAGTATGCCGTGCCATGGACCACAAACGACTTTGTCGAAATCGCCATTGTGCAACAACAGCTTGAGGATGTTGCTGCCCGCACGGGTGGACCAGTGGTTTGTTGCGACACCGATGTTTTCGCCACCATCATTTGGGAACGTCGTTACTTGGGAGAGAAAGCCGCACTTCCAATGCCGAGTGATAACCAAAACCGAATCTATTTTGTGACTCAACCTGATGGTGTCCCTTTTGTCCAAGATAAAATCCGAGATTCCGAGGAACTACGAGTTTCAATGACTCGAGAATTTGAAGATGACTTAATCAGTACTGGTAGGTCCTGGATGGCACTTGATGGTTCGGTTGAAACCAGAGTCGAATTAGCGCTAAAAGCGATCGACGCTGCAATGGCCCAAGCGTTCGATTTTCACGTTAACTAGATTCACCATTCTTGCCTTGGGCAAGGTTTCAAAACCCTAAACTTAAAACCATGCGATCAATCAAAACCATTCATGTTGTCAGTTGTCATGCCGAAGGTGAAGTTGGAGACGTAATTGTTGGCGGCGTGAATCCGCCTCCGGGTGAGACGCTTTATGACCAGTCACGCTTTATCGCAACTGACAATGAACTCCGACAGTTTGTTTTGAATGAACCACGTGGTGGCGTATTCCGACATGTAAACATGCTGGTGCCACCGAAAGATCCAAGAGCTGCAGTTGGATTCATAATCATGGAGCCAGAAGACACTCCACTTATGTCTGGCTCAAATTCAATGTGTGTTGCAACGGTAGTTTTGGAAACTGGCATCGTTCCAATGGTTGAACCAGAAACTCATTTCTTCATGGAAGCGCCCGCTGGGTTGGTGGAAGTCTTTGCCACATGTAAAGACGGCAAGGCAACGCAGATTAAGGTTCACAACGTTCCAGCCTTTGCTGCAACCTTGGATACCAAGTTGGAAGTTCCTGGTTTAGGAACTTTGACTGTGGATACTGCTTGGGGTGGCGACAGTTTTGTAATTGTGAATGCCAAGGAATTGGGATTTACTTTAGATCCAAGCGAAGCACGCGATCTTGCGGTTATGGGCATTGGCATTACCAAAGCTGCCAACGAGCAATTGACTTTTACCCACCCAACAATCCCGGGCTGGACACATTTTTCGTTTTGCCAGATGGCAATGCCAGTGTTTGAAGAGGGTGGCGCACTGATTAGTCACAATGCGGTTGCGGTTCAACCAGGAAAGATCGATCGTTCGCCAACTGGCACCGGAGTCTCGGCCCGAATGGCAGTGCTTCATGCTCGTGGCGTAATGAAGCTGGGCGATCGAATCCGAGGACGCTCAATTATTGGATCTCACTTTGAGGGACGCATTGAACAGGAAGTAATGATTGGTGACAAATCAGGAATCATTCCTTCGATTGCTGGGCAAGCCTGGCTTACTGGAACTCATCAACACATGTTGGATCCAACTGATCCGTACCCACTTGGCTACCTAGTTAGCGATACTTGGCCTCGAATTGGTAAAGATTAATCCCTAACATGCTCCAATCTCCAAATATTGCGCATCTAGATTTTTCGGAAACGGGATTTTCAATCCGATCAGATCAAGTTATGCAAGCTAGAGAGCAACATTGGTATGCGACGACAAACTTTGGGATTGCAATTCTGCGTTATGAAGATTCAAATGCCTTACTGAAAGACAAACGCCTTTATCAAGGAACCCGCAGATGGCCATCACATTTTGGGATAGATACTGGTCTGTTGGCGAATTGGTGGCCTGACATCATGCTGAGTATTGAGGGTGAAGATCACCTTCGGCTCCGCAAGCTTTCGGGCCCGGCGTTCTCGCCGAAAGTACTTGAGCCGCTGATCCCAACTTTCGCCGAGCTGGCGCATGAATTGATTGATGGTTTTTGTGAAAGTGGGACCGCAGAGTTTATGAGTGAGTTTGCCGAAGCTTATTCATCCCGAGTAATTACTGGATTGCTGGGAATTGATAAATCACAGTGGCGAAAAATTGCCGATTTAGCGACTGAACTTGGATACGTCTTTAGTGTCACGATTAAAGAGGATCTAGAAGTTATCGAACACGGCCTCTCCGGACTCCTGGAAATTTCAAAAGCCTTGATTGAAAGTCGCCAAGGCACTGACGGCGATGATTTTGTTGGCGCGCTGATTAGGGCAAATTCTGACGGCAAGAAGATTACTGATCATGAATTGTTGATGCTAGTTAGCTTCATAATCTTTGCCGGCTTTGATACCACTAGAAATCAAATTGGCCTTGGGCTGCAAACTTTCTCCAAGCACATGGATCAATGGCGCAACCTAGGTGAAAATCCGGATTTGGCACGCAGCGCCGTTGAAGAAGTGATGCGGGTTAATCCAACAATTACTTGGGTTAGCCGAGAAGCTTCGGTTGATGTTGAATACAAAGACTTGATAATTCCGCAAGGCAAAACGATCCACTTGTTAACGATTCCTTCGGGAAGTGATCCACGTCGATTTGAAAAAACTGAGTTTGATATAACTGCACAGCGGCCACCGCACTTTGGCTTCGGTGGCGGAATGCACCATTGTCTAGGACATTATGTTGCTCGCCTTGATATGGCGGAAGCGTACAAAGCACTTGCGCAGCGCCTGCCAGACTTTGAAATTCTTACTGGCGCGACATACCTTCCAGACAGCGGAAATACTGGTCCGATCAAATTACCAATAAAGTTCACACCTTCAGCTCGCAGGTCCTGATGACTGAAAAACCAAAAGCACCACCAAAACTTAAATCAATCAAATCCATTCAAAAGTATTTGGCAACGCAAGATAAGCGCCTTGGTAGATTTCTAGAGAACGCTCCGCTCTATCCAGTTGCCAAAGAACCAGCTCACAATTCTCACTTCGAAACCATTGTGTTTGCAGTTATAGGTCAGCAGTTGTCGGGTAAGGCGGCTGACACAATCACGCACCGATTGATCGCAAAGACTGGGTCACCGGTCAAGCCGGCCAAGCTTCTTAAGTTAGGTCACCTTCAGTTGCGAGAAGTTGGCCTTAGCAATGCAAAGGCTCGGACCATCCTGGAATTGAGCGAAGCAGTGGTTAAAGGTTTTGACCTGGAGTCCGTAGATGAATTACCTGATGATGAAATCGTTAAGCAATTAACACAGTTCTGGGGGATTGGTCGCTGGACGGTAGAGATGTTCATGATGTTTAGGTTGGGCAGACTCGATGTTTGGCCAATTGGAGACTTGGGCGTGCGCCGAGGTTGGGGAATTATCCAAGGTCTGGGATACACACCAACTGAAAAAGAAGTAATTGGAGTCACAGATCACCTTTCTCCATACCGAAGTGTTGTTGCTTGGCATTGCTGGCGGGCAACTGATGAAGAACCCGATTTTTGGTAACCGCTTGCTGCCAAATCTTCGCAGTCGTCATTCTTTGATTTCATCTAGAATCGGAACATGTCCAAGCCAGTAGTACTTATCGCCGAAGAACTTTCGCCAGCCACAATTGCGGTTCTGGGCGAACAATTTGAAATTCGGCATTGTGATGGCGCGAACCGAGCAGAATTACTGAGCAACCTTGCCTCAGCAAATGCCGTACTAATTCGTTCGGCCACCAAGATGGACGCCGAAGCCGTGGCCGCTGCGCCAGATTTGAAGATCATCGCGCGCGCTGGAGTTGGCCTAGACAACGTGGACGTTCCTGCTGCAACCGCTGCCGGAGTATTGGTTGTAAATGCCCCAACCAGCAACATCGTTTCAGCTGCAGAGCTAGCAGTTTCACTATTACTGGCTGTTGCTCGCAATGTAGTTCCCGCGAATTTAGCTCTAAAGAATGGCCAGTGGAAGCGTTCCCAATTTGGGGGAGTTGAACTTCAAGGTAAGACCGTTGGAATCATTGGTATGGGCAAAATTGGAATGTTAGTTGCGCAGCGACTCGCTGGCTTCGACATGAAGTTTGTCGCCTACGATCCATATGTTGCTTCCGCACCTAAGGGTGGACCAGAAATCAAAATGGTTTCACTTGATGAGTTGCTAGCGGCGTCGGACTTTGTAACGATCCATATTCCAAAGACTCCAGAAACCGCAGGGCTTATTGACTCTGCGGCGCTGGCAAAGATGAAGCCAACAGCCTTTGTAATCAACGCAGCTCGCGGTGGAGTACTAGATGAAGACGCATTGTTTGATGCGCTTAAGTCAGGAACCATTGCTGGCGCCGGACTGGATGTCTATGCAACAGAACCATGCACAGATTCACCGCTGTTTGCTCTCGACAATGTTGTCGCTACGCCACATTTGGGTGCGTCAACTGAAGAAGCTCAAGAAAAAGCCGGTATTGCAGTTGCTGAGTCTGTAGTCGCTGCGTTTGCAGGAACCGTTGTTCCAGGCGCAGTTAATGCAGGAAAAATTAATTAGTCCTTACCTAATTAATTTTTCGGGTAAAAAATGATCTAACTCGTTAGACCAACGCGGAATAGCTCAACCATTTCATCGATCTCAGCTTCGGTAGTGCTAAGTGGTGGCGCTACTTGAAGTGCACCGCCCCAAATCGCACGTGAGATGACACCAACATCGCGGCACTTGCCATACATCGCAGGGGCAATGTTTGGATCTGCCATTTGAATACCACCTAAGAAGCCAACGCCGGTGCGAACTTCACTAACAACGTCTAGATCTTCAAGGGAGCGCAGGGCAGTTGCGAACTTATCTTCCAATTGCGCAACATGTGCTGGCAGATTTTCCCGCATCATGATTTTGATGTTTGCCACACCGGCAGCAGCTGCGGTTGCGTGTCCACCGTAGGTGTAACCATGGCGCCAAACACCAGCACTAGGTGCGTAAAAAGTTTCCCAAACCGAAGGGGCAGCAATTACTGCGCCCATTGGGGCGTAACCTGAAGTTAAGCCCTTTGCCACTGTGATCAAATCTGGTTGCAATCCATATCTAGTAGACGCAAACCAGTCACCACAGCGACCAAAACCGTTAATGACTTCATCGGCTACGAAAAGAATGTTGCGTTC
>JBDLQS010000058.1:0-7271 GCA_039800445.1 Actinomycetota bacterium | reverse complement strand
CCATCACCCATCACGCCAACGAATGTGTCGCAAACCCGCTCTAGGAAGTATCTATCGTGAGAAACCACAAGCAAAGTGCCAGCAAAGCTATCCAAAAGATCTTCTAGCGCAGCCAGAGTCTCAACATCGAAATCGTTAGTTGGCTCATCGAGAATCAGAACGTTTGGTCCACCCATAAGTAGGCGAGTGAGTTGCAGTCGACGACGCTCGCCACCAGAAAGGTCGCCAACTGGTGTCCACTGCGCATCTGAACCAAACCCTAGGCGCTCACCAAGTTGCGATGCACTTAAGGATTTGCCTTTGCCAATCTCAACGTGAGTCGAGATATGTTCAATAGCTTCAAGGACTCGCCACTTGGGATTGAGCTCTTCTAAGTGCTGTGACAGAAAGGCGGCTTTAACTGTGGTCCCAGTTACTAGTTTTCCAGCAACGATTTCGAGTTGACCAGTTAAGACCTTTAGCAGTGTGGTTTTGCCGGCACCGTTAACTCCTGCGATACCAATTCGATCTCCAGGTCCAACGTTCCAATCCAAGCCTTTGAAAAGATCGCGATCGCCAACTCGAATAGTGGCATTGTGAAGTTCATAAACAGTTTTGCCTAGTCGAGCATTCGCAAAAGCTAAGAGTTCAACATTGTTACGTGGGGGAGGCTCGTTTTCGATTAACTCATTTGCTGCATCAATACGGAATTTAGGTTTACTAGTTCGAGCTGGCGCGCCGCGACGTAACCAAGCCAATTCCTTTTTGATCAGCATATTTCGTTTTTGGTCTTCGACACTGGATTGCCGCATGCGCTCGGCTTTAGCTAGAACATAAGCGGAGTAGCCACCGTCGTATTCTTCGATCTTGCCATCAATAACTTCCCAAGTGCGATCGCTTACTTCATCAAGGAACCAGCGATCGTGAGTAACTACAGCGAGGGCTAAACCACGACGAGCTTTTAAGTGCTCGGCCAACCAGGTGACAGCTTCAACATCTAAGTGGTTAGTTGGTTCATCGAGCAACAAAACATCGAGATCGCTGATGAGAAGTTTTGCTAGCGCTACCCGGCGACGTTCCCCACCGGAAAGTGGACCCATCTCGCGAGCCAAAATTGCTTCGCCGAATCCACCAAACAAACCAGTTAAGACTTCCCGGGCTTTTGAATTTGTAGCCCATTCATGATCGGCTTGATCGCCCAGAACAATGTCGCGAACCGTTGCTTTTGGATCTGCTTTATCAATTTGCGACAAAGTGCCCATGTGTGTGCCATTGGCCATAGAAACTCGACCATCATTAGGAGTTTCTTGGCCGCCCAGGATCTTTACCAGGGAGGATTTGCCGCCGCCGTTTCGGCCAACAATTCCGATTCGAGCACCTTCAGCTAATCCCAAGGAAACCTGATCCAGAACCGCACCTTTGCCATAGGACAGCGAGACATTCTCGAGATTTATTAAGTTACGGGGAGCCACGAAGGTGCCTTTCAGGTCGTTCTATTCTCGCAGGTGTTTAACGGATCACGAAACCAGAACTAACCCCGAGTGTTAATCTTTCCAACATGGACTTAACTGCTGCTGCTTATCAAGCCACTGAAGGTGGACCACTAGATGTAGATCGCGATTTCTATCGTGCGATTGCCAATGACAAGGGCAGAGAGCTCGTCGAATCCCTTGTGCTGCCAATTAGAAGTGGACTGGGCTGGAAGATTCCAGCTGGTCATGTTTGCCGAATTACCACGATTGAAGGCCCACAGGTTGCTGACTTAAATCTATGGAATATAAATGATCCACGCGAACGTTTTTGGGCCTCGCGCACCAAGCAATTACATGCCGCACACCTGACAACCTTCAATCGACTATGGTCAACTTTGCCATTCTTACGTCCAATGGCAACGATCACCGCAGATTCACTTGAGGACTACGGTGTAGATGCCGAGGGTGGACGACTACATGATCTATTGGGTACTCGCTGCGATCCATATGTAAATCGAATGCTTACTGGTAAGGATTTTGATTACCATTGCCATTCGAATCTAGTTCGCGCCGTTCTTCCGTACGGTTTGACCGAATTTGATGTCCACGATGTTTTGAATGTATTCCAGTGCACTGGGCTAAATAGTGATGACCAGTACTTCATGAAGACCTGTCCAGCCAAAAAGGGTGACTATTTCGAATTCTTCGCTGAGTTCGATTTGTTGGCCGCGCTTTCAACTTGCCCAGGTGGCGACCTTTCGGTTCCAATGTGGGGACCCGATGCACGTGATCCAATTGATGTTTGTCGCCCACTTGGTATCGAAGTGTTTAAGCCTTCCCAGGATCTGCTTAATGGATGGTCTGAACCAATCCGCGCAGAGTATGCCGGGCAGCATGGTCTGAGGGCCGAGAAGTGGTCGTAGCGGCGATTGATCTCAATGCTGACCTAGCCGAAGAAGCCGGAGACGACGAGGCGCTTTACCCGTATTTATCCAGTGCCAACGTCTGCTGTGGCAGGCATGCTGGCGGACCAGCGGCAATGACCAAGGCTGTCCAAGCCGCCATTAAGCACGATGTTGTAATTGGTGCTCACGTTGGATACGAAGACCGAGAAAACTTTGGTCGCTTTGATGTGGAGATGGAATACGACGCACTTCGCAAACTCACTTTTGATCAAATTCATGACTTACTCGATATTGTGAATGCAGCTGGCGCAACCATGAAGTATGTAAAGCCACATGGTGCGCTTTACCATCGAATTGGAAACGATCCTGAGCAGGCAGCAGCAGTTGTTGATGCAATAGCCGAGATTAATTCGGAATTACATGTGCTAGTTCCTGATACCGAAATCATTAAATCAACTGCAAATAATGCTGGCCTTACCGTGATTCACGAGTTCTTCGCAGACCGTGCATATCTGCCAGCAGGAACTCTGGTACCCCGAACTGTTGCAGATTCAGTACTTCATGACGCGGAACAGATTTCCGAAAGAGTTTTAGGTTGGCTGGAACACGGAAGTATTGCAGCCAGTGATGGCACGCAAATATCAGTTGACGCCAAGTCGATTTGCCTGCATGGCGATACCCCAGGAGCGGTTGAAAGTGCGGCTTCAATTTATGATCGCTGCAAATCTGCTGGCTATGAAATCAAATCCTGGATGGACCACTAGTCCCTGTGATTGTCAGTGCATACGGCTGGCAAGCCGCCCTAATTGAATGCGATCCCAACGAAGTCTCTGCACTTAGCGCGACCTGTATGCAAAGTGAACTCTTCACAGAAGTGGTTCCTGCCGAATGCACCGTTCTGGTGTGCTGGGAGGGCGAACTATCGATAGTCCAAATCGAAAAACTGGTTTCAACTGTTAGTCCAGCAACTGAGATAAGCATAGGTCGGTTAGTTGAGATTCCAGTTAGGTACGACGGTCAAGATTTGGATGAGGTAGCTAAGTTGACCGGCTTAACCAGATCCGAAGTTATTGAACTGCACAGCAGTACTACTTTCACAGCAGCCTTTGCGGGTTTTGCGCCTGGGTTTATGTATTGCACTGGGCTGCCTGAGGTTTTGCAATTGCCCAGACGTGCAACACCGCGAGTTCAAGTACCAGCTGGTTCACTTGCAATGGCTGATACCTACACTGCGATTTATCCACTGAATTCGCCAGGAGGCTGGAACTTAATCGGAACTACTGATGTTCAAATGTTTGATGCTGACGCAGAGCAGCCGTCGTTGCTGCTTCCTGGTGACCGTGTGAGATTTGTTCCGGTGTCGAGATGAGCAAGATTACATTTTCTAAAGTTTCAGGATTTGTCACGTTACAAGACCAAGGCCGCATTGGTTATGCCAACATCGCAGTGCCAACAAGTGGGGCGTTTGATCAAAGCGCACACCAGTTGGCAAATCGGCTTGTTGGAAACTTTCCGAATGCTTGCGCGATTGAGTCACTTCGAGGATCTTTCCAGTTTTCAACTGACACAGACTTAGTAATTTCCGTTACGGGTGCTGCAGCATCATTTCAGGTCAATGGCAGAGAACACGAAATGTCCAGAGCGATATACGTTTCGGCCGATTCAACAGTTGCCATTCGGCCTGGTAATCAAGGCTTGCGAACATACATCGCAATTCGTGGCAGCATTTCGGGAGATTCAGTCATGGGTTCATACTCTTACGATGAACTCAGCCAGATTGGTACGCCACCGCTTAAGACCGGAGATCAATTTACGATTACCAATCAAGTTGCTGGCCCAATTTCTGGAGATTACTTTCCTAACTTTGCTGTAAGCGGCCAGGCTGAAATTGAACTCGAGGCCATGCCAGCTCCACGATGGAATGGATTTAACAACGGTCAAGATTTATTCGAAAATGAATATCTGGTTACTGAGTCAATCAACCGAGTTGGTATGCGACTTACTGGTCCGGAGCTGGTTTGGAATTCAGCAACTAGATTGGCAAGCGAGGGTGTGATCATGGGAGCAATTCAAATTCCAGTAGATGGCATGCCATTGATCTTTGGTCCAGATCATCCAACTACTGGGGGCTACCCAGTGATTGCTGTAGTCTCCCGGAGTTCTCTAAATGTCTTGGCTCAAACCGCACCTGGCACCAAAGTTAGATTTAGGCGCACCCGTTAGCGAGCCAGCATTGACAACTGCTTAATGATCGCTGCAGTAGGACCGGAAGTGTTAAGCGCATAAAAGTGCAATCCTTCAGCGCCGAGGGCAAATACGTCCTCACATACTTGCACTGCAACGTCGATGCCAAGTTGCTTGAGGGATTCTGGATCATTTTGGTACCGAGCAAAACGCAACCGTGTTGCCTTAGGCATATAGCCACCACTTAGTTCCAGCATCTTCACAATTTGTGGATAGCTCGTTACTGGCATGATTCCTGGATAGATGGACAGTTTGGAACCCCTGGCATCAAGGGCATTACGCAATGCTTCGTAGCGCCCGCTATCAAATACGAACTGTGTGATTGCAAATGTCGCGCCAAGTTCTTCCTTACGCAACAAGACGTTGATGTCTTGCACAAAGTTCCCATCCGATGCTGGATGCACATCAGGGAAGGCCGCCACACCAATTGAAAACCCACCGATCTCGACAGCTAACTCAACAAGCTGATCAGCGTAATCAAAGCCACCAGGTGTCGTAACCCAAGGAGCTGTTGGTCCACCAACAGGGTCACCACGAAGCGCTAAGACGCCGTGAAAGCCTTCTGCCTTGTATTGCTCAAGGACATCTACTAATTCATCACGGGTTGACCCAACGCAGGTTAAGTGCCCAATTACCGGAACTCCGGTTTTGGCTATGAATTCTGATGCAATTCGAACTGTGCGATCGCGAGTGCCACCACCTGCACCGTAAGTCATCGAGACAAAGTCTGGTTTGAATTGCTGCAACTCATCTATGGTTTGCCAGAGTTTTTGTTCGCCCTCCGGATCTTTGGGCGGAAAAAACTCAAAAGAGATGGTTGGGGTTTGAACTGCGGCGCTCGAAACTTCAAAAGCGGTGTCGGCTGACAACTTGCCTCCTGGTGGGATCAATCCACGAGGCTTCGTTTCCTGAAATCTAAATTTATCACTAACCAGTTGAAAGTATAGTCAGGCTCGGGATTTCGCCATTTGTTTAGTTGCCAAAATGGCAACGTACACAATTGGAATTGCTGACAGCGCGCATAGCCAGCCGTAGCTAAGCACGGCAATGATTACGCCAGCAAGTGCACCACCAACGGCAGCACTCAAATTCATAACCAAGTCAGATGTTCCTTGGGCTGGAGCGCGATAGTGATCTGAAACTGATTCGGACAACAAGGTAGAACCGGCGATAAGCGTGCAGGACCAACCAAGCCCTAGCAGGAACAAGCCAATGCCTAATTGAATCTCGTTGTTTGCAGGTGAGAGTCCTGAAATCACTGCGGAAGCAATCAGGATCAAACTTCCGAGCAGGATTACTTGTTGCCTGCCGAGGCGATCGGTCAGATAGCCAACCACAGGGGACAGTGCATACATTCCTGCAATATGAACGCTGATGACAAAACCAATAATGTTTAGCGAGACATCAACGTGAGCCATGTGCACAGGTGTCATGACCATCACGGCAACCATAATCAAGTGGCCCATTGAAATGGCCAAGAGTCCCAGCAGCGCATTTGGAATCGAAGTTATGTGCTTGATAACTTCCTTGGTAGGCACCTTGGTTTTGCTGGATGATTCCTCGCTGTGACCAGCCACGCTTGTCAGATATGGATCTGGCTTTAACCGCGTCCAAATGATTAACGAACCTAGGCCCAGCATTACTGCCGAAAGAATGTAAGGCCCGGTTAGTTCCGGTAGTCCAAAGAAACTAGCAACGTCGCCAAATGGGCCCATTAAGTTAGGTCCGACGACAGAACCAATAGTTGAAGCCCAGACCACCAAGGACAAACTCTTGGCCCTGGTGGATGAGCTCGCAAGATCAACTGCGGCATAACGCGCTTGGTACCCAGAAGCTGCAGCAGCACCTACTAAGAATGTGCCAAGCAACATAAGAGGAAGAATTCTTGAGGTTCCACCAGCAACAGCAAACACTGCGCCAATTGCTCCAATGAGGTAACCAGAGCCAAGCGCAAGACGACGCCCACCACGTCTAGTTAAGTTTGCAAGCGGCAAAGCCATTGCGGCCGCACCAAGTACGCCAAAAGTTTGCGCCAATCCAGCAAGTGCTTCTGACTTTGTAATGCTCGCCACCAATAGCGAGCCAGCAGCAACTGTGCTGGAGTAACCAAGTCCGGAAAGCGTTTGCGCACTTGCCAAAGTCTGAAGAGTTTTCTTTTGCAGTGGATGCGCTAACTCAACAGAAGGTTCGGTCACAGGTAACAGCCTATTGAGGTGGTTAAATTAACCAGTGACCAACATCCAAAAACCCAGCGCCCCGGTATACGCCTCAACTACTTCGGGTTACTACCCAGTAATAATGGCAGTATTTGTTTCGCTGCTAGTTATCTCTAACATCGGCGCTGTAAAACTCATCACTGTTGGACCACTCATTCTTGATGGTGGAGCATTCCTGTTTCCGCTGGTGTACATAACAGGTGACATCCTTAGCGAGGTTTACGGCTTTAAGGCGGCACGTAAGGCAATCTTTGTTGGATTCGCCATGGCAATCCTTGCAGCGGTTACGTTCTGGCTAGTTCAACTTTCACCACCAGGTGGTGGCTGGGCGAATCAAGAAGCCTACGAAGCAATTCTTGGCTTTGTGCCTCGCATAGTGCTTGCCAGTATCTGTGGTTTCTTGGTTGGACAGCTCCTGAACTCATACGTTTTGGTCAAAATCAAAGCGCGCACAA
>JBDLQS010000057.1:0-12436 GCA_039800445.1 Actinomycetota bacterium | reverse complement strand
AGAATGTAGTTATCGGTGGCTCATTAGCGCTTGCCTTATTGATTTTGCCGGTAGTTATCTTGACAACTCGAGAAGCAATGCGCGCGGTCCCTCAAGAGATCCGTGATGGCTCTTTGGCATTAGGTGCAACCGAAGTACAAACCGTTGTGAAGCAGACTCTGCCGGCAGCAATTCCTGGTATTGCTACTGGAACAATCTTGGCGGTATCTCGCGCAATTGGCGAAGCGGCTCCACTCCTGCTTTTAGGTGCTCTGGTCTTCATTACTTATGATCCAGATGGTTTGTTGGCTGGATTTACAACTATGCCGATTCAAGTTTTCGGTTGGACAAGTGCGCCACAAGAGGAATTCAAAGCATTAGCTGCCGCAACTAGCATGTTACTTCTTGTGATCTTGCTAAGTATGAACGCTCTTGCAATTTACATTCGAAATAAGTTCGCAAAGCGCTGGTAGGAGATAACAATGACATCAGAATCCCAAGGTCTAAGCCGAGGCATGCACGTCGGTGGGGCATCTCGCGGGGAGACAGTGCACCCCATTATGGAACTGCGCAACCTAAACGTCTACTACGGGGACTTTCATGCCGTTCGAGACATCTCGCTCGATGTTGGTGCAAATCAAATCACTGCTTTCATCGGCCCATCCGGTTGTGGGAAGTCAACTGTGCTTCGATGCTTGAATCGAACTAATGACTTAGTGCCTAGTGCTCGAGTTACTGGTGGAATTGATTACCGTGGGCACGATCTTTATGGACCAACTGTTGATGCAATCGAGGTCCGCCGTCGAGTTGGCATGGTGTTCCAAAAGCCAAATCCATTCCCCAAATCAATTTTTGACAACATTGCCTATGGCCCCCGCGTGACTGGAATGAAGTTGAACAAGACTGAAACTGCTGATCTTGTTGAGCACGCATTGAATAAAGCAGGTCTTTGGGCCGAAGTTAAAGACAAGCTGGATCAAAGTGGTTTTGCGCTGTCCGGTGGACAGCAGCAGCGCCTTTGCATTGCTCGCGCAATTGCGACATCTCCAGACATCCTGCTGATGGACGAACCCTGTGCATCTCTTGATCCAATTGCGACCTCATTGATTGAAGATCTGATGCTTGAACTTGTGAATGATTACACCGTGGTAATCGTGACTCACAACATGCAGCAAGCTGCTCGAGTGTCAGATCGCACTGCATTCTTTAGTGCAAAAGTTGACGATGCAGGACAGCGATTTGGTCACTTGGTTGAAATGGATCAAACTTCAAAGATCTTTACTAACCCAAGTGATTCCCGCACTGAAGATTACATTTCAGGTAGATTCGGATAAATCTAGTTAGTGTAAGTGTCTTTCGACTGAAACTACTTTTGAAAGATCCGTTGCATCTCGGTGGTAAACAACCATCGAACCAGGTGTCAGCGCTGGATCAAAGGCCTTTTTAACTTCGGTTTCCAGCTCGAATGATTCTGACAAAGAATCCATCACGGTTGGCATAACCGGGCGATGCGTACAAAGTACTAGTGGATTAGATTGTGCAGCGAGCTGAGTGACCCTGGCCTTTACTTTTTCTGGGTGCTCCTGGTGGCGTTCTTCACTTACTGATTTTTCAAGGGTGACAGCTAAACTTCGGGCAGTTGCATAGGGACCAACCGTGTCGCGACAGCGGCGTGAATCTGACGAATGGATTTCCCCAATTCCATATGCGGCAAGCGCACCGACAAGTGAATTTGCCTGCATGCGACCAACAGCTGTTAGTGGACGACTTGCATCTATCTCTGATAATCCGTCCGTACTCAACAGCCACTCGGCTCGCTTAACAGATTGGGTGTGACGAAGAATCATTAGCGGAGAGGTTTGCTTGGCAGTCACAGCAGCCGAAAGCACTTCGTGATCGTGTTCGTAAGTTAATCGCTTTGCGGCTTGCTCGAAGGTTAACCAAGCGATTTCATCAACTTCGTCATTTGCGACGAATTCACCAGCTAGCAGATTCCCAATCCAGTATCGAGAATCCTTAAGTTTGCCTTCGACTTTATATGTCTGAGTTGGCAAGGGAATTCCAAGTTGAATTGCAAAACCGGTTTCTTCCCGGACTTCGCGAACCGCAGCCGTCAATACATGCTCACCTGGGTCAACTTTTCCTTTGGGAAAAGTCCAATCTTCTCGATATCCACGATGGACCAGCAGATACTCAGTACCTTTTGCGCCCGCTCTAGTGACAACTGCTCCGGCCGCGATGATTTTGTCAGTGGCTGCCAAAGAGTCCAACCTTATTTAGCAAAGTGTCGATGCGTCTTGGCGTTGGCGCATCAGCTGCTGACCGCGCAACTGGATGACGATTAATCAAGAGTTCTTGGTAATTGATGAGTGGCTCACCATTGTCATTTTCATGATGTCTTACCCAGTTGCCATCTGGCTGAAGATGCCAGGAAGCAGTGTTATCTGACATTCCTAGATCAATTACTTCAAGAACTGTCTCTGCATCTGCAGCTCCAAGTCGAACAAGTGCCTCAACTCGACGGTCAAGATTTCTATGCATTAAGTCAGGAGAGCCAATCCAGGTTTCCCGATCTCCACCATTTTCAAAGTCATAAACTCGACTGTGCTCCAGGAATCTACCCAAGACGCTTCGAACCGTAATATTTTCGGAATATCCAACTACGCCAGGGCGAAGCGAACAAATTCCACGAACCAAGATATCAATTCTTACGCCTGCCTGTGAGGCACGGTAAAGGGCATCGATGATGGTTTCGTCAACAATTGAGTTGCACTTGAACCGAATGTGACCTGCTTTGCCATTCTTGACGTGCTCGACTTCGCGCTCGATCCGAGAAACCAATCCAGTGCGAAGTCCCTTTGGAGCTACGATGAGGCGGTTGTATTCACCTTGGACTCCGTAGCCACTTAAGTGGTTAAACAAACTAGCTACATCGTCTCCAATTTTAGGATCGGTGGTTAACAGACCGTAATCTTCATAATGTCGGGCAGTTTTTGGATTGTAATTTCCAGTTCCAATGTGCACATAGCGATTAAGTTTGCCGCCATCATTACGAACTACTAAACAGAGTTTGGCGTGAGTTTTTAAGCCAACAATTCCGTAGACCACATGTACGCCAGCTTCTTCAAGCTTTCTAGACCAGTCAATGTTGTTTTGTTCATCGAATCGTGCCTTGATTTCAACGACTGCTAAAACTTGCTTACCCATTTCAGCCGCATTGATCAGGGCATCAACGATTGGTGAATCACCAGATGTGCGATACAAAGTCTGTTTGATCGCCAAAACGTTAGGATCATTCGAGGCTTGCTCCAGGAACAACTGCATGCTGGTTGAAAATGAATCGTAAGGATGATGGAGCAAAACCTCACGATGACGCATTACATCCAAAATGTCTGGAGCGGAAGAACTTTCAACTTCTGCCAGTGCCGTGCTGGTTTTTGCAACGAAAACAGGAGCCTTTAGGTCATCACGATCTAGTCGGGTGAATTCTAGGAAAGACTCATGATCTAGAGGACCGCTTAGATGGAAAACTTCGCTGCGCTCAACCCCCAGCTCGCTGATAATCAGATCCAAAACGTGAGAGTCAATTGAGTTTTCAACTTCGAGCCGAACGGCTGGACCGAATCGACGTCGCATAAGTTCTCGCTCGAGTGCCTGAAGCAAGTTTTCTGCATCATCTTCTTCAACATCGAGTTCCTCGTTACGAGTAACTCGGAAGGTATGGGTTTGAACGACTTCCATTCCGGGAAATAACTTGTCCAAGTGTCCAGCGATTACATCTTCTAGTGGAACAAAGCGCTGGCGCGAAACTTCAATAAATCTTGGAAGTGACGGTGGAACCTTGACGCGAGCAAAAAGTTCATTGTCAGCTTCTTTGTTCTTGACTACGACCGCCAAGTTAAGTGAGAGTCCAGAAATGTATGGGAATGGATGTGAAGGGTCAACCGCTAGGGGAGTAAGTACTGGAAAAACTTGCTCATCAAAGAGCGTTGACATTGCTTCCCGCTCATCTGTTGTTAACTCTTCCCAACGCAGGATCTCAATTCCACTTGCAACAAGTGCTGGCAGTATTGAGTCATTAAAGGTTTGTGATGCCTGCTTCATTGCGGCGTAACTTTCTGCAAGTACCGCGCTGTGAACTTCAGTTGGCAGCATTCCCGAGGCAGTTTTCTTTGCAATACCGGTAGCAAGTCGACGTTTTAGTCCAGCAACCCGAACCATGAAGAATTCATCTAGGTTGCTGGCAAAAATTGAAAGATACTTAACTCGCTCCAAAAGCTCCATGTCTGGATCTTGAGCTAACTCCAAAACTCGCTGGTTAAAGGCAAGCCAAGAAAGCTCGCGATCTAGGAAACGATCGCTGGGTAAGGCGGTAGCCACCGGGGCTGATTGGGAAGTATCAGTCATAACGGTGTAAGCCTTACATACTTAGGTAAACAACTCCTAAAGCAAATATTCCAGAAGGTGAACAATTACCCCAAAAGTGGGATGATTTAGCGGTGGCGAGACAAATAGTGGTTATGGGATCTGGGGAAACCAGCCCAACTATGGTTACCCCACACCAGCAAATCCTGGCCTCGATGGGCAAACTGGACCACCTTAAGCTCACTATCTTGGACACCCCGTTTGGATTCCAAGAGAACGCCGACGACCTTACTGAGAAGTTAATTGACTTCTTTTCCCACTCTGTGGGTGCCACTCCTAAAGCTATTTCGTTGCGTAACGCATCGGTCACCGGCGCAGCCCTGGGTGAGGCCGTGAACTCGATACGCGAATCAGATTGGCTATTTGCTGGACCGGGTAGCCCTTCATACGCTTTGAAGGTTTGGCATGAACTCGGAGTAAGCCCACACTTTGATGAAGTCTTAGTCGATGGCACTGTCGTGCTGGCTTCCGCTGCAGCCCTGACTGCCGGCTCGCACACGATCCCAGTTTATGAAATGTACAAAGTGGGCGATGAACCACATTGGTTACCAGGTTTGAATTTGATTGAACGTCACACTGGGATGCCAGCAGCAATAATTCCGCATTATGACAATGCAGATGGCGCCAACCATGACACCCGATTCTGTTATATCGGAGAACGTCGCTTACGAGTTATGGAATCACTGCTACCGCCAGAAGTATTCATTATTGGTGTCGATGAACATACTGGAATCCGTTTTGATTTAGATACTCGAACTGCACACGTATTTGGTCGCGGCACTGTGACGATTCGTCATCATGGTGAATCGTGGACTGTTGCATCAGGTGAGACTGCAACCTTTGAAGAGATAATTTCCCACACAGGTAGCACCATTGTGCTTGGCGAACCAGCACCATTATTTAAAGTCGACCCACATCAAGTCGAAGAACTGCTCGATGCTGGAAAAGTTAGTGACGCTGTTGACGCGCTGTTGAATTTGGATGAACTTGATCGAGATACCGAGACTCGTGCAGCAGTCCACTCCTTAGTCACGCGTTTGGGTCATATTGCGGCAAGTCCAAAAGTCGACATCATGTCAGTCGTAGGCCCATACATCGATGCCTTGTTAGAAGCTCGGCAAGCTGCTCGAGCCGGTGGTCGCTGGGATGATGCTGATGCAATTCGAGATCAACTAATGGAAATGAAAGTTACCATCCAGGACACTAAAGACGGTTCGTCTTGGGAGATCGAAAGTTCATGAGCCCGGGTCCAATTGCACTAGTTGGCTCTGGAGAGTACTTGCCAATCATGCAAGATGTTGAGGCCAAGTTAATTGCGGGTAGAAACCCAAAGTATGTCCAGATCCCTACCGCTGCCGCCCCGGAAGGTGAATCATCTCTGCATCACTGGATTACCTTGGGCAAAGCACAGGCCGATCGAATTGGCGTGGAGGCCGTTTCGATCGTGGCGCACGATCGCAACGATGCAGATGATCCAAGACTTGCTGAACAAGTTAAAGATGCGGGATTGATTTATCTGTCTGGTGGCAACCCAACTTTTTTGGCGAATACGCTTCGGGAAACATTGTTATGGAAAGAGATTGAAACAGCCTGGCGCGATGGCGCAGCTCTTGCTGGTTGCAGCGCTGGCGCAATGGCTTTGGCGGATCATATACCTGCGTTGCGATTACCTACGCACACAGCAACGAATGGACTTGGATTGCTGCCACACATTCGAGTGCTACCGCACTTTGACAAGATGTTTGCCCGAATCCCAGATTTCATGACCAGGTTTATGCGGGTGCCAGAGGGTGTGAGTGTTGTTGGCATTGATGAAGACACTGCAATTGTGGGTGGACCATTTGAATGGGAAGTTCAAGGTCGCCAGTCTGCCTGGCTGTTTGTTGACGGACACCGCAAGGAGTTTAAGTCAGGTCAGACTTTAGTTACGCCGAAGATCTAGCTATCCGGATGACTTGCGGAACATAACGTCGGTATCCCAATGGGCAAAGCCTAAAGATTCATAAAGCGAAATTGCCGCTTTGTTATCGGCATCAACATAAAGCATCGCAGCCGGTAAACCCTTGGAGCGCAAATGCTCTAGTCCTCTAATACTGAGCAGCTTTGCTAACCCTGTGCCGCGTAGCGATGGCGAAATACCGAGCACATAAATCTCGCCAATTTCAGAATGCCCATGACTTCCAGCGCCGCCATGAACTTTGGTCCAGTGGTAGCCGACCATTACATTCGAACCTGATTGTTCTTGCGTCGCAATCAAGAATCCAGCTGGATCAAACCACTGCTCAGACATGCGAACTGCCAAATCTTGCGCCGACATTCGACCTTGCTCCGGGTGATCTGCAAAAACAATTGCATTTAGCTCGAGCCAGGCTGGCTCATCTATCCCAACTTGGAAAGGCCGAACCATGATTCCAACTGAATCATTGGCCTTTGGAAGCGGAGCAAAAAGAGATCGGCGCATCTGCCAAAGTTCTCGAGTCTTAGCAAAACCAAGTTTCGCAGCCAAGGTGTAAGCGCTGGTTAACTCACCATGAGCCCACAGTCGCATTCTTGGATCATTTGATTTTGCGATTGCTGCTTCTACTAGAGCGCGACCCACTCCCTGACTTCGATGATCAGGATGCACAACTACTTCAACTACTGAACCAGCAACCGCATCAGTTTGATCCAAGTGTAAATAGCCGATGATTTTTCCTGAATCTGAAGTTGCGACTAAATGTTCATCTGCATCATCACCACCGTGATGCAGATGAATTAAAACATGTTCTGAAAGCGGAGCCATTTCATCAATCGCAGCAGCAGCAAATGCCAGCTGCATAACTTCTTCAGTTTGATTTTCAGATAGCCGAGTTAGTACCGAGACTTCAAATGACATGGATCAGACAAGTACTTCGTGGGACTCATTAACCGGGGATGTTACGTAGCGGTAGCCAACATTGCGAACTGTGCCAATTAAGTTTTCGTTTTCTGGACCTAGCTTTGCGCGTAGGCGGCGAACATGCACGTCAACGGTTCTGGTGCCACCAAAGTAGTCGTATCCCCAAACTTCGCGCAGCAATTGGTCACGAGAAAAAACGCGACCAGGATGTTGGGCTAAGAACTTAAGTAATTCGAATTCTTTGAAAGTTAGATCAAGGGTGCGGCCACGAAGTTTTGCTGAGTATGTCGATTCATCAATTGAAAGCTCACCCGCTTTGATTTCGCTGCTGGATTCAAAACCGCTTGGTGGTTCAACCTTTGTGGTGGCAAGTCGAATTCGAACTTCGATCTCTGCCGGGCTGGCATCAACCAGTAGAACGTCAGTTAAACCCCACTCATGATTTACAGCAGCTAAGCCACCTTCAGTAGTAATCAGAATCACGGGTGATGTGTTGCCTGTGGTTTCCAAAAGTCGACACAAACTACGTACTGCAGGTAAATCAGTGCGACCGTCGATCAAAATGACATCAACTTCTGGAGCAGTAATCAAGGCCGTTGGTTCCGGTGACATCACCTTTATGTGATGGCTCAAAAGCTCTAAACCTGGCAGAACTGCACTAGATGGTGTGAGCGCGCGGGTGAGTAATAGAACCTGGGCCATTACTTCACCTACTTATATAGTCGCTGTCCATAAGTCTAGAGCAGAACTAAAAGGGCTTTAATTGGCTTTATTTAATTAAAGAATTTAGACATTAACCAAGTCAGTGACAGCAGCTGTTAATTCTGCCTTCTTTGGCACGCCGGTAGCTCGGAAATGTACGGTTCCCGACTTATCAATAATCAAGGTGGTGGGAGTGCGTGTGATTCCATATGTCTTCACCAGATCCATATGTTCAACAACGTCGAGTTCAATGTGGCAGATAGCCGGGAAGCTGTTGGTGACTTCGTCCAGGAGCTTGGTGGTAACTCGGCAAGGTTGGCAGAACTCAGAAGAGAATTGCAGGAACGTCACCTGGGGTGGGTGATCGTGATCCAGATGTAGGTGCTCGGTTAGTCCTTGAAGTGGCGGAACGATTTCCTCGCGAAGCTTGCCGTCGCTTACCTTCCGGTAAATCCCAAAGGCCGCCGAGAGCACAAGAACGGCAAGCAGAACATAGGCACCGCTCGACATCCGTACTCCTTATTAATTAGGTAGTAACGAACTTAGGCGAAACTAGAACTTTCGCCAACTTAGCGCCTACCTGCGAGGCTTTTGCAATAACCATTTACAAGCCCGCATGTTTGCAATAGCTGACCTATGGTTGGGTCATGTCGAGATCCACAGTTCTTATCAAGCGCCGAGTCGTTGATTACGGCCGCCTTGGTTCTTCGATGTGTATGTGCGCTTAATCCTGCAGTCCCAATAGTGGCTGCCTCTATCTATAAGCCAACTGAAATCGGAACTGAAAAGGAAATCTAATGAGCAAGCAAATTGATCCACGCGGACCACGTTTTGGTGCTGCCATCACAACTGTTGTTCTAACTGTAATTTTGTTGACAATTCCAACAAGCGTTGCAACCGTGCTGCTGGGAATTCAAACAGTTGTGTTTGCGCTGGGTGCTTTCGTTGGATTGCACGCTCAGCCATACGGAATCATTTACCGCAAGCTAGTTTTGCCTCGAATTGCAAAGCCATCAGCTTTAGAAGCAGTTGAGCCACCACAGTTTGCGCAGTTCGTGGGATTTCTATTTGCCGCAACCGGTTTAATCGCACTTCTTGCTGGAGCTGACTTATTTGCAACAATCGCTGTTGGTTTTGCGCTAGGTGCAGCTTTCTTGAATGCAGCATTCAATTTCTGCCTGGGCTGCGAGATGTATCTAATTGGCAAACGAATCTTTTCCTAACCAAACCAAACTTAAAAACTAAAAGGAGCAATCATGAGTAACCAAGCACTAGTAGATGCCGAATGGGCACTGTCGCATTTAGACGATGCGAAGGTAGTTTTCATCGAAGTTGATGAAGACACTGAGGCATACGCCGGCAACCACATCAAAAATGCAATCGCGCTTAATTGGAAGACTGATCTGCAAGATCCAGTTCGCCGTGACTTTGTAAACAAAGAACAGTTCGCGGCACTGCTAAGCGCCAAGGGTATTTCCAACGATGACACTGTTGTGCTTTACGGTGGAAACAACAACTGGTTTGCCGCTTACGCGTACTGGTACTTCAAGCTTTATGGTCATGGCGATGTTCGCTTGCTTGATGGTGGACGCAAGAAGTGGGAACTTGATGGTCGTGAACTAGTTAGTGAAGTTCCAAGCCGCGCCGTTACTAAGTACGTAGCCAAAGATCAGGATCGCTCAATCCGCGCATTCCGTGAAGACGTTCTAAAGGCAATCGGAGCTCAGAACATTGTTGATGTTCGTAGCCCGGATGAATACGCTGGTCGCTTGCTTGCACCGGCTCACTTGCCACAGGAAGCTGCTCGCATCGGTGGACACATTCCAACAGCGGCAAACATCCCCTGGAGTAAGGCTGCAAATGAAGACGGCTCATTCAAGTCGATCGACGAACTAAAGGCCCTTTATGAAGGTGCTGGCGTAGATCTGAAGAAAGACACTATTGCATACTGCCGAATTGGTGAGCGCTCCGCTCACTCCTGGTTCGTCTTACACGAGTTGCTGGGCGTTAAGAACGTCAGTAACTACGACGGTTCCTGGACCGAATACGGATCACTAGTTGGCGTACCAGTTGCTGTTGGTGACGAACCAGGTTCTGCATGAGTGGTTGTGGCGCAGTAGTTGGCGGCGTCTCACTAGACAACGTTGACATTACTAGCCAAGCGGTAATTCAAGGTGTTATCTCATCTGGTAATGTTCCAGCTTCAGTTGGCTATGCCCGCTTGCTCGATCGAAATGATGAATTCGTAGCTGAAGTTCCAATCTCGAAGCAGGGTGAGTTCAGGTTCTTCACAGTTGCCGGTGATTGGACCATAGTCGCATTAATTCCAGGTGCAAACAGTCGCACTGGGGTTACCGCTGAACTCGGCAAAGTACTTGATGTAGATGTTTCAGTTAGTTGAAACTATTTGCCTTCTGGAATCAAATTCATGTAGTCAACCATGATGCAGCGATCCATGACTACTTTCATGCCTTTGGATTTCGCAGCAGCTGCAACTTCAGCATTGCTTATTCCTAATTGCATCCACCAAGTTTTTCCACTGGCTGAATCTGCAATAGCTGGGAATTCAGTTTCAAAAACGGTTGGCATATCCTCGGCTTTGCGGAATACATCGATGATGTCTGGAACGATCGGCAATTCAGCAACAGACTTGTAAACCTGCTGGCCCAACAGCTCACCGGTGACCGTTGGGTTAACCAAGTAGACATCAAGGTGAGTCTGTTCAAGTAGGTAGGCGGCAACTTGGTGGCTTGCTCGTTCTGGGTTACTTGAGACACCTATTACAGCGACCGAGGATGCCTCTTCAAGAATGGATTTGATCTCGGCACTGTTCATGTTGACTACCCCTCGGCTTGGCTACTTACTTGAGAATAGTGGGCGGATACACTTAAGAACATGGCCGAGACGTTTTACACCGGATTACTGGTTGTCGCTTCACTTTCCATTACTGGGTATGCGTCTTACATGGTTTACAAACTTTTTAAGGGTCAGGCATGAGCACAAAATTGCATCCGGATTTAGCTCCGTTGTCTTGGCTTGTTGGCACCTGGGTCGGCGTTGGCGTTGTTGGATACCCAAGTATGGAATCCGATATTCAAGTGGGGCAAGAACTCAGTATTCATTCTGATGGCCGGCCATTTTTGATTCACTGGTCCCGCACTTGGGAACTTAATGACGAAGGCGAACGCGTCCGCCCGCTCGCTTTGGAAAGTGGTTTCTGGCGCCCGCGCCCGGATAACGAAGTTGAATTCCTACTGGCTCATCCAACTGGATTCCTAGAATCTTGGTTTGGCAAGGTCACAATCACTGGATTAGAAAATGCTCAGATCACTGGCGCTCGCGTTGAGTTAAAGACTGACGCAGTTTTGCGCACAGCATCTGCAAAGCAAGTAGATTCGGGGGAACGTATTTACGGTTTAGTCGATGGCAACATCGGATGGGTTTATGACATGGCCGCTGAAGGTCATGGCATGAAATCGCATGCATCATTCCATCTAACAAAGGCAATGGCACCATGAGCAACGAATGGGATGACGTCTTACGCGATCAGGGCTATCGAATCACTCCGCAGCGACAGTTGGTTCTGGAGGCAGTTAACACTTTGGGTCATGCCACACCAGAAGAGCTGCTTTCGGAAGTTCAAAAGACTGCAGCTGCAGTAAACCTTTCAACGATCTATCGCACTCTAGAAGTTTTGGAACAAGTTGGTCTGGTTACTCACGCCCACATTGGTCATGGCGCACCGACATATCATTCAGTTGATAACGATGCCCACATTCACTTGGTTTGTGACACTTGTCAAGGCGTGCAATCTATCCCGGCAGATGCTGCGGAACTATTTGTGCAGATGCTGCGAGAGAAAGCTGGATTTGAGACGGACGTGGCACACGTTTCGGTTCATGGCCAGTGCGCAACCTGCATGGATCGCCAAAAGCTGCTTTAGTTCTTAGCGAACAAAGGTTTCCAGTACGCATTAACTGCGAGAGAATGAACTATGACCGCGATTCCGCACATGGACGACACCAGCATTGATGCTGCTGTGCCCTGGCATTTCGGAGAGCCATTCAAGGAACAGCGTGAGCTAGTTGCAGGACGTGGGCGAGTAGATCTTTCGCATCGCGGGGTAGTGACTGTCACTGGTCCCGATCGCAAGTCTTGGATGCATTCCATCACTACTCAAGATTTTGAATCACCGGTTGCACACCTAACTTCATTGATTTTGTCCCCTCATGGTCACATCGAACATGACATTCACGTAGCCGAACACAACGAGACAATCTGGATTAGTTGTGAGCCCGGAACTGTCAACGACTTGATTCACTATTTAGAGTCCATGAAGTTCATGCTTCGAGTTGAAGTGAAAGATGTGTCTGATGATATCGCAATCGTTGGTGCACCTGGCTGGATCGAGTCCGACAAGTATCCGGTTTGGCATTCTTCCGATGCTTTTGT
>JBDLQS010000056.1:0-6032 GCA_039800445.1 Actinomycetota bacterium | reverse complement strand
AATCAAACTTTGCCAAAAACTCATTACCCCAGGCATTGAGTTGCTGAGCCTTTTCCACTTCAGTGAGAGTCGAAGCCAAATCATCAACAATTTCATCTGCGTATCGGGCGAAGCCATAAAGCGCGTGAACGTATGGTCGCTTAGCTGGTGGCAGCAGCAAGGTGGCTAAATAGTAAGTTTTTCCATGTTCAGCATTTAGCTGTCGACACAATTCATAAGATTCGCGCAGCGCAGGATCAAAAATTCCAGCGGCATCGAGATCACTTTTAGACACAGAGGTAACTATATTCAATTGAGCCGTTACCTGAGTCATCAACCCGTAGTTTGTTTGAAATTCGAGAAATCCTCCGCTGACGCGTAGGGTTGCTTCAGCACAAGTTGTGCGAAGTTTTGGTTAGGAATCAAGTGGCTGCTCCAAATCCAGGTCTACTGGCTGCAATGCTTAAGGCGCAAAGGCTAAGTGGCGTACTGCGCTGGAAAGTCACATTCACTGAATCTGGATTCAATGGAGAAGCTAATTTAGCTGGCTGGAATGGAGTCTGGCTTGAGACTTCTGCAGTTAAATCAGTCCAAGAGTTCATAGACGTGTCTGCCAATCAAATTGCAAATCCAAAGTTGGTCGGTTCATCGCTTACTGAGTTCATTGAGATCTTGTTTTCAAGGGACGAGAAACTTGGAAACACTTGCATAGCTTGGAGCGGATGGCAAGATTTGATCAAATCTGACCCGCAAGGTGCATTAGAGATCACGGATGCAATGGAAGCAGCGTGTCTTGAAGGATCGACTGTCGTTTTAGTGTGCGACTCTGTGGGTTCATTCCCGGGCATCTCCGAACTTTCCCAGGGCTAGTTCCAAAGTTAAGCCAGTTCTCGTTGATGCGCTGATTCAATCTCGGAAGAACTCGAAGGCAACATATCTTGTTCAGTATTATCACCCAGAATAAGTGAACGCTCGGTTGTCGATGCCAGCATCGCAAGCCCCAATGTAATTCCGGCTAAGACCATGGCTATGCCATCACTTAACTCGAGGAACGTATCGGCAGTAGCACTTGAATTCGCAATGCCATGAATCGTAAATGCAGCAATAGCAACAACCATTAATCGAACTTGTTTATGACTTAGTCCAGTGACTGCCAGCAATGGAATTGACCAAAGCAGGTACCACGGTTGAACTACTGGCCCAAGGACTACAAGAGCCACAAACGAAAGTGCGACGCCACGTGTTGCACTGCGACCAGCGGGACGTAGAACGAGCATGACAAGCACTACTGCCAGAACAATAGATCCAATAAGTCTTGATATTCCGACTGAGGTATCAACAACATTTCCAAATCCGAGCAATCGGATTGAGCCACCAGTTAGCATTCCAATTGCTGTTGTGGGGGATAACCAGCTCTTAACTGTGCCAGGTGTGGATAGTGATCCAATCCAGCCAAAAGGTCCTGTGTCAGCTAAGGCAGAAGTCACAAAGAGCGTTGACAGAGCGATAACTCCTGCGATCGCTCCGTACTTTGCTCGCCTCACCCAACTCGCACCATTGCCAGCAGCAATCAAGGCCAAGAAGGGTAGTAAAACAATTGCAACTGGTTTGATTCCCAGTGCAAGAGTAGCCACCACAACACCAGAAATGAAGTGCCCTCGTAGTGCAATGACCATCGCAATACATACCAAGCCAACCATCAGCGCATCATTGTGTGAGCCGGCGACAAAGTGCATCAGAACCAATGGGTTCATCACACCTATCCAAGCGGCCGAAACTGGATTAACACCGTGTGCCTTTGCTAGATACGGAATGCTTAAGCAAATGAATACAACGCCTACAAGAGAAGTTAATCGAAATATGTAGGAAGCAATCAAAGACGAATCTTGACTGACTGCAGCAACTGCTTTTTCAATCAAGAGAAAAACGGGTCCATAAGGTGTTGGTGCATCACCCCAAAGTGGATCAACACCGCTTTGAAACCAGCCAGGAACTACCGACACACCAGACTCGTAAGGATTATTGCCAGCCAGTTGCATTTTTCCTTGCATGAAATATGAATAAACATCTCGGCTAAACAGCGGCGGAGCTATGAGCAAAGGCAGTATCCAAGCAATCAGGGATAAGTAGATCGTTTCGATTCGCTGGATTTTTCCATGCAACGCATCTACTCCAACTACCAGCCATGCTTGCAGAATCAGTGCGGCGCCTACAACTACGAATGACCGAGTTAGTGCTAGGCCAATAGTTTCGGTTTGCACGAAGTCAATGAACGGCCATTGCAAAACCTCTGCCGAGAGCGGAAACCAGCCAACACCGAGCGCTCCGACAGCGATGAAGAGCGAGCCAAGAAAACCTGGCAACGCATAAAGTCCAAACCAACCGGGGTCTGTTGATATTCGGCGGGCTGGCATTAGTTCAGGATACGCGCCTTAACGTCGAGCGCGTGAAACGTAAGACTTATCAGGTCCAGTAATGCGCTCAGCAGCCAATCTTCCAGAAACTAGGACCATTGGAACGCCAACACCTGGTTGAGTACCAGATCCGGTAAAGACGACATTTTCGCCAAACATATTTCCTGGTCGGAATGGGCCGGTTTGCAAGAATGAGTGAGCAGCTGCGAATGGTGCGCCACGTTCCATTCCGCGATCGGACCAGTCTTGTGGTGTTGTGATGTGTTCAACTTCAATGGCGTCACCAAAACCGGTATACCCGCGGGCCTGAAGAGTTTCAATCGCATGATCGCGATAAGCCGGAGCTTGTTTGTTCCAGTCGATATCAGCATCAAGATTTGGAGTCGGAAACAGAATGTAGTAAACCTGCTTGCCATTTGGGGCTAGGCCTGGATCGCTATATGTTGGATTAGTGACTAGCACGCTTGGATCTGACATAAGTTGCTTCTTGTCAATCAATTCCTCAAAGACCCCAGCCCAACTATGCCCAAAATGAATGTTGTGATGAGCAATGTGGTCATACTTTGCAGAAGACCCAGCCAATAGCAAGTAACAAGAAGGCGAATACTTAAGTCGCTTTACGCTCCATGGCTCCTTACCCAGTAAGTCACGGTAAGCAACAGGTAGATCTGGATTAAGGACTACAACGTCAGCAGCAAAGAATTCGCCATTGCTAGTTTCAACCCCGACTGCGCGGTTTCCGTTCATTCGAACTTTAGTTACTTCAGTGCTGTACTTAAAAGTAACTCCGTGCTTTTCAGCTGCTTTAGCCATTGCGACAGGCAGGGCATGCATGCCACCCTTTGGGGCAAAGACTCCCGCAACAGAATCCATGTAGGCAATTACTGCATAAATTGCTAGGGCGTCATATGGCGAAAGTCCCGCGTACATAGATTGAAATGAGAACACTCGCTGAGTTCGGTCGTCCTTAAGGTACTGGCCAACTTTTGGCGCAAGCTTTCTAAAGCCGCCAAGCTTAATCAAACGAACTAAGTCCATCGACAAAAGATCTAGCGGGGAATCAATGTTGCGATCAATGAAATTTTTCATTTCGTACTTGTAAAGATCGGTAACAAAGTCCACATACTTTAGGTAGCCATCTGCCTCGCTGGCGCCAATGACTTTCTCAATCTCAGCTGCCATTTCAGCAGTATCAGAATGAACATCCAAGACGCTGCCATCTTGGTAGAAAGCTCGATAAAGGGGAGCAACTGGTTCCAAAGTTAGCCAGTCATTCATGTTTTCGCCTAGGCAGTCAAAAGCATCAGCGATCAAATCCGGCATAGTTAAAACGGTTGGTCCAGTATCGAATTCAAAGCCACGGTCGCTAATTCGTCCAGCCCGCCCACCTGGAATGCTCTCGCGTTCAATGACCGTTACATTACGGCCAGCCCCTGCTAATCGCATCGCTGCTGATAGGCCAGCTAGTCCAGCGCCAACGATTACGACATCATCAGTCTTGCCCGAGACGGTGCGTGGTGAACCTGGAATCCATCTAGAAAAGTTACTCATGTTATGCCGATCGTTTAGTAGCGAGAATTGCAAGTTCGGTTAGGGCAGATTTAGCTTCGGAGTCTTTTGCCAGCAACTCAAGGGCAGCTAAAGACTTTGCGAGGTAATCAGAAATTCGATTCTCAACAAAATCCTGGGCGCCACAGGACACAAGGATATCTTGAAGCTTTGTTATGGTATCGCTCCCTAAATCTTGAGTTCCCAAATGTTCCGCTAGGAATTTCTTGTCACCTGGATTCGCATTTGAATTAGCAAAAGCAATCAACATAGTTTGCTTACCTTCTCGCAAATCATCACCGGCTGGCTTACCAGTCACTGAGCTATCACCAAACACGCCAAGTAAGTCATCCCGCAATTGGAAGGCCTCACCAAGAGCTAATCCATAATCGCTTAGAACTTGGCTTAGTTCAGGGTCTGCTCCTGCAATCGCAGCCCCAACATGCAAAGGACGCTCAATTGTGTATTTTGCACTTTTAAAGCGAATAACCTTTTCGGCTCGCTCATGTGTGATGTCACCGCGAACTTGTTCAAGCAGATCAAGGTATTGCCCACACATCAATTCGGTGCGCATGATGTCGTAAATTGCCTTTGCTTGAATCAGCTGATCGTTGTTTAGCCCACTAGTTAGCAACATCTCATCTGCCCATGACAATGCCAAGTCGCCAACTAAGATTGCCGAACCTTCACCAAAGAGTTTGGCCGAACCATTCCAGCTATTTGAATTGTGTAATGATTCAAACTGTTTGTGAATAGCGGGTTTGCCTCTACGAGTGTCGCTGGCGTCCATAACATCGTCATGAATCAAGGCACAGGCTTGTAAAAACTCTAAACTTGCACAGGCTCTGACCACTTCGTCAGAATCTTGCCCACCGGCAGCTATGAATCCCCAGTAGGCGAAAGCCGGACGCAGGCGCTTGCCGCCCACTAGAAGCCCAACAAGTGAATCAAGTAAAGGCAGGGTATCGGGGGAAACATCGATCATGAGAGATCTGTGTTCAGACACAAAATCATCAAGATTTGTCTGAATGCGCTCTCGTAGCCCGTTGGCGTCTAGCGGATTAATTCCCACTAGTTCAGGGTATTGCTTGGGTCCAGTTATTGCACTTTCGGTGAGGTAGAACAATGGTGATATGAAGTTTGAGGAGTATCTGGTCGCTTGGGCACAGCTCCATGGCGCAAAGATCCCAAAGGGATTGGTTCGGTTGTGGCTGCGGATCTCGTTTGTGCTCTCAACACCATTAACAAGGTACAGTCCAAATCTGATTACGGCATTTGGCCTCTTACTGATGGGCGCAGCCATACTTTTAGCCGCAAGTCCAAATCAAAACTATTTCCTAGCCAGTTTCATCGTTCTAGTTGTTGGTCTTGTGGACAGTTTTGATGGCATGGTGGCCGTCAGGACTGGACGGACAAGTTCTTGGGGCGCATTTTTAGATGGCATTGTTGATCGCTTCATTGATGTCGGAATCGGAATATTGCTGATCGTCTTAGGTGCACCTGTTCAATTGGTAGTACTTGCGATTTCAATAGCTGTGATTCATGAATATATGCGGGCTAAAGCAAGTGGCATTGGGTTCCGAGAAGTTGGAGTTATTACTCCTGCAGAGAAGCCAACGCGCATTGCCCTAGGAGTAATGTTCCTATTTGCCTGTGGTTTACTTCCGGAAAATGCAATACAGCTTGCAACTGTGGCAGCAGCGACCTGGATTACTCTGGGCGTTATCAGTTTTGTTATGTTGCTTGTGGTTTATCGCAAGAACATAAAGTACTAGCGCTGAATTAAGCGCGGCCAATATGTCGGGCTACGATTTCGGCTGACATGCCTACTAGTGGCAACCCACCACCGGGATGAGATGAGCCTCCCACCAGATAAAGATTTGGAATTTTAGTTACGTTTTCCGGGCGCAGGAATGCTGATCGCATGCCGTTGCTTGAAGTTCCATAAATCGATCCACCGGGAGCCAGGGTGTTTAGCTCTAAGTCAGCTGGCGTTACGGTTTGCTGCCAGAGAATGCGATCGTTAGTTTTGATTCCGCGCTGGGCAAGTGCGCTTAAAACTTGTTCGGTGTAATCAGACTTAAGTTCTAA
>JBDLQS010000055.1:0-8299 GCA_039800445.1 Actinomycetota bacterium | reverse complement strand
GCACTTCATCACCGGGAACTGGTGTGCAACAGCGAGACAATTTAACCCAAGTGTCATCCGCACCAATCACAGTGATTCCAGGATCTGGCTTTGCATCTCGACGGTTGGAGACTCTACTTGGCAAAACTTGCTCGGAAGCATCCTCGATCAAACCTTCGTCGCCACCAAGAGATGCAGTCAGTCTGGTAACAACAGTTTGGGCCCCCAAGTGTCCTTCGCCTACTGCAGCATAGAGTGCACTGACATCTGCATAGTTGGACTCTAAAGCCAACGTATTGAGCATGCTGTTGGTAAGCAGTCGAAGTGGGACGCCGCTTTTCTTCATTGCTCGAACAATTGCTTCCTTGCCAGTCTCTATTGCTTCTTCGCGACGCTCTTTAGAGAACCAAGCCTTGATCTTGGACTTGGCCCGCGCACTTGCAACTATGTTTATCCAGTCGCGCGACGGGCCTGCTGAGTCGGACTTGTTGGTAATAATCTCTACGTTGTCGCCATTGACTAACTTGGTATCTAGCGGTGCAAGTTTGCCGTTGATTCGCGAACCCACGCACCTATTTCCAACTTCCGTGTGGACGCTGTATGCAAAGTCAATCGGCGTACTTCCCGCCGGAAGTGCCATAACTTCACCCTTAGGGGTAAATACATAAACTTCAGCTGCGCCCAAGTCATCTCGTAGCGAATCTAGGAACTCTCCTGGATCAGAAGTTTCCCGTTGCCAATCCAAAAGTTGGCGGACCCAACCAAGATCATCCGGTCCATCTTTTCCTGCAACCTTGTCTTGCTTGTAGCGCCAATGCGAAGCCACACCAAACTCAGCAGCTCGGTGCATTTCTTGAGTTCGGATTTGAAACTCCACCGGCTTTCCATTTGGACCAATCACTGTGGTGTGCAGTGATTGATACATCGTGAACTTAGGCATTGCAATGTAATCCTTGAATCGCCCTGGCACCGGATTCCAGCGGTTGTGAATGATACCCAGGGTTGCGTAGCAATCCTGAACGCTGTCAACCAGAATTCGCACTCCGATCAAGTCGTAGATGTCATCGAAGTCGCGGCCGCGCACAATCATTTTCTGATAAATGCTGTAGAAGTGCTTTGGTCTACCGCTTACTGTTGCCTTGACCTCGTTATCAACCAGATCAGCATCAACTAGATCAACAATTGTTTTTAGACTCTCATCGCGAGCAGGCGCACGTTGTGAAACCAAGCGGGCAATCTCGTCACTCATCTTTGGGTACAGCGAAGCAAAAGCTAAGTCTTCCAGTTCCCACTTAACCGAGTTCATACCAAGTCGATGAGCTAGTGGTGCATAAATTTCTAACGTCTCGCGCGCCTTTTGCTCCTGCTTCTCTGCAGATAAATAGGAAAGTGTGCGCATATTGTGCTGGCGGTCCACCAACTTAATGACCAAAACTCGAATGTCTCGCGCCATGGCCACCACCATCTTGCGAACGGTTTCAGAAGCAGATGCTTGGCCGTACTTAACCTTGTCTAACTTTGTTACACCATCTACCAGTCCAGCTACTTCATCACCGAAATCAACCCGAAGGTGCTCTAAGTCATATTCGGTATCTTCAACTGTGTCATGTAACAGTGCCGCAATGATTGTTGAAGACGTCATACCCAGGTCAGCCAGCATGCCAGCTACAGCTATCGGGTGCGTTATGTATTGTTCGCCAGACTTGCGATTTTGAGCGCGGTGCAGATAATCCGCAGTTTGATAAGCCCTAATAATCTCGGATTCATCGCTTCCGGGATGAAACTTCTGCAAAGTATCGAGAACTTCTCGCAGTTGCTCTGGGATGGGCGTTTGAATACCTTGTGGAAAGCGTTCCGCTAGGGCAAGTGGCAGGTGCGCAGACAAATCAGTTGTCATATCGCCTCCCTAGTTAATCCACATTCTATTTGGAAAACTAAAGGACTGCGAAGACGTCAATTCTCGAGTCACGGCTAGCAACTTTTGCACTTCCGCCTAGGAATGCTAGATCTAGCAAAACCGCAATCCCCATTACCTCGGCACCACACTCTTGAATTAGATCAATAGCTGCACAGGCCGTGCCACCAGTGGCCAGCACATCATCCACGATCAATACTCGATCATTCTTCGTCAATGCATCCTGGTGGATCTCAATGGAGTCCGCGCCATATTCAAGTTCGTACTCAGCTCTAAAAGTCGCCCGTGGCAACTTGCCGCTCTTGCGAATTGGAACAAATCCAAGGTGCATGTGGGCCGCTAGTGACGCGCCCAATATGAATCCACGTGCCTCAACGCCAACAATATGTGTGAGCCGTGAGTCTGCAAACCGAGAGGCGATTTCAGTGTTAACCCATCGCGCGGCATCAGGATCTGCTGATATCGGAGTTACATCCTTGAAGACAACTCCAGGTAACGGGTAGTCAGGAATCTCGGCAATTAAAGCTGTGACTCCGGCGCGATCCATAGTGCTTTACTTTCCAGATCTACCGGAACGTGTTTTCTTAACCCGTTGCTGTCTTGGTCCAGCGGAAGAAACAATTGGTGCGCCTACAGATACCTCAAGCTTGATGTCGTTTCCAGCGTCGCCACTCTTGCGACGAGCCTTGACCCGGTTAGCTAGCGCAATGTTCTCTGGTGCGCGCTCCTTCATCTGACACAAATATGGTGTCGCGATGAAGATAGAAGAAAACGTTCCAACTAGCATTCCTACGAAAAGTGCCAACGCCAAGTCATTCAGAGTACCAACTCCCAGCAGGGTTACTCCTACGATCAGAATCGAAAGCACAGGAAGTAATGCCACAACTGAGGTATTAATGCTTCGTACCAAAGTCTGGTTCAAAGCTAGGTTTGCAGCTTCACTGTAGGTTGTGCGAGATCCGCCATGAATGCCCTTGGTGTTTTCCTTTACCTTGTCGAAAACCACTACAGTGTCATAGAGCGAGTAACCCAAAATCGTCAAGAATCCAATGACACTTGCCGGGGTAACCTCGAAACCGCTTAGCGCATAGATACCAACAGTGATCAAAACATCGTGAGCCAAAGCAATCAAGGCTGCAATTGCCATCTGCCATTCAAAGTAGATGGACAAGAAGATGGCTACTAACACCAAGAACGCGATTAACGCCCGTATCGCATTCTGCGTTACTTCATCACCCCAACTTGGCCCTACAAGTTGCACCTTGATGTTTGCCTCACTAACTGCAAACGAGTCAGCCAGTGCTGCGCTTAACGCATTCGAGGCTTCAGTAGAAAGTGCAGGCGTTTGAATCCGAATTGTGTCGCCACCAATGATTGTGACTGTTGATGGTGTCTCACCTGCCGCAAGAACGGTCTCTCGGGCTTGAGATACCGATTCATCGTTGGCAACTGTAAGTGGCACTGAGAACTCTGCGCCACCCTTGAATTCAATACCCAGGTTTAATCCACGCACTCCTAGGGTTGCAATCGACAAAATAATCAGAATTGCTGAAATCAAGTACCAAGCTTTGCGCCTTCCGACAATGTTGTATGAAACATCGCCGCGATAGAGGCTATTTCCTAGTTGACTCAAACTAGCCATTAGTTAACCTCCGATGTTGAGCTCTTTACCCCAAGTCGTGTGGGCGACACCCCAGTCCAGGCGGAACCTGCATTCATCCATTTCGAGTTACCAAGTTTGGTTACGAGCGAACGCGTAAACATGAAGGCAACTGCAAGGTCGACAAATGTGATGAGGCCCAGAGTGAACGCGAAACCACGAACGCTACCGACCGACAAGTAATACAAAATTGCTGCGCTTAGTAGCGAAACGAAGTCGGCTGCCAGAATAGTTCGGCGAGCTCGGGTCCAGCCCTGATCAATGGCTACTCTGAGTCGCTTACCTTCACGAATCTCATCTCTAATACGTTCGAAATAGATAATGAAGGAGTCAGCAGTAATACCAATTGCCACAATTGCACCCGCAACGCCTGACAATGTCAGAGTAAATCCGATGCCACGGCCCAGGATTACAAATAACAAGTACGTCATGATTGCAGCCGCAATCAAACTGACCACGGCAATAGCACCAAGAGCGCGGTAGTAAAACAGCAAATAGACAATAACCAGAAGTAAACCAAAGCCGCCAGCAATCAATCCTGCTTGGAGTTGGTCATTACCTAAAGTTGGAGAAATCTGTTGCACTTCATCTACTTCAAGTCCAACCGGTAGCGCACCATACTTTAAAACTTGAGCAAGTGCGCGGGCCTCATCAGCAGTAAATGAACCTGAGATAACAGCGGAGCCACCAATAATGGGTTCATTAACCGAAGGTGCACTGATAACGACACCATCAAGCACGATGGCAAATTGATCATTTGGTGATTCCAGCGCTGAAAGCTTTGTTGTTGAATCTGCAAACTTCTTTGCGCCTTCCGAAGTCATCTGAAGATCTACTTGCCAACCGCCAGCACCCTGTTGCGGCAGTCCTGCAGTTGCACTTTCAATGTCAGTACCTATGAGATCCGCAGGTGCCATTGCGTACTTGACCGAGCCATCTTTTTCACAACTGATTAGGTATTGGGTTGGATCATCAGTTGACCCGTTGAGAATTTCCGAATCCGTACAATCCAATGCCGCGAATCGATCAGCGAAGTCACCTGATCCATCTGGCGATTGAATAGGTGGAACCAAAAGTTCAGGTGCAACTGAAATTGTTGGGGTTGGCTCTGGTGTTGGCGTAGCTTCCGGAGATGAACTTGCTTCCGGATCTGCACTTGCTTCCGGAGCTGCACTTGGGCTAACAGACTCACTTGCTTCAGGTGTTGGCGTGCTGGACTGTGGAGATCCAAAATCAATTGCCAAGACCGGTCGGAAATTTAATTGCGCAGTTGTCTTAAGTTGATCAACTACGGTGCGGCTTGTTTCACCTGGGATCGTCACAATGATTTTTGCGCCGTTTCCTGTGCCCTGAATTGTCACTTCAGATTCAGCCACTCCAAACCCATCAACACGCTGACGGATAATTGCTACGGTCTGATTCAGCTGGTCCTGAGACAAAGTTTCACCAGCTGCCACGGATGGCGACAAGATAACTTGGGTTCCGCCACGAAGGTCAAGCCCTAACTTAGGTGTGTGGCGTTCACCTGGAAGAAATGACCAAATCATTAATCCAATTAAGCCAACGGTAAAGATCAGTAACGACCGACCTGGACGGTAATGCTGAGCCACTTGTTAAGCCTTTACGGATTGGAAACAAAAACTAATTGGTTGCGTGAAAACGGGATGTTGAACAAGTTTAGCGTGCAAAACTGCGGTCTCAGCGACCGCCCGTCAGTCCTCTAGCGGTAGTTGATTAGGCAATTTAGGTGGTTTTCTACCTAAAGCAGTCCAAGCCGCAGGCGTTGCCACGCGGCCTCGCGGGGTTCGGGTTATAAAGCCTTCCCGAACTAAAAATGGTTCACAAACGGTGTCCACAGTTTCAGGCTCCTCGCCCACTGCAAGCGCCAGAGTTGATAGCCCCACAGGACCGCCACTGAATTTGTCGATAAGCGCAATCAAAACCGCTCTATCAAGGCGATCCAGTCCTAGGTCATCCACTTCATAAAGTTCCAGTGCTGCTTGGGTTCGCGCCAAATTCAAATCACCATCATGGTGCACTTGGGCATAGTCACGAGACCTGCGTAAGAGTCGATTTGCGATTCGTGGTGTGCCTCTAGAGCGTCGACTCAACTCACGCGCTGAATCTGCATCAATTGCAATCCCGAGCTGCTTTGCGGACCTAATCACAATTGATTCCAGTTCAACCGGCTCGTAATAATCCAAGTGTGCAGTAAAGCCAAAACGATCGCGCAGTGGCGCTGGCAACATTCCTGCTCGCGTAGTTGCTCCAACTAAAGTAAATGGCGGCAACTCAAGTGGGATCGAAGTTGCTCCCGGACCTTTGCCCACCATTACATCAACGCGAAAGTCTTCCATTGCCAAATACATCATTTCTTCGGCTGCACGAGACATGCGATGGATTTCATCTAAGAACAAAACTTCGCCCGGAACCAAACTTGAAAGAATGCTTGCCAAGTCACCAGCATGTTGAATTGTTGGGCCACTTGTAATCCGAAGCGGAGCCCCAACCTCAGCCGCAATGATCATCGCCAAAGTAGTCTTGCCTAACCCAGGAGGTCCGGACAGCAAAATATGATCTGCACTGGCATTTCGCTGTTTGGCTGCACTCAAAACCAAATGCAATTGATCCTTCACTCTGGTCTGACCCACGAACTCGGAAAGCGAAGTCGGACGCAAGGCGGCGTCAGCCACGCGCTCTTCAGTGGATAGTTCTGGATTCACCATGCGATCACTCATGCGCCGGCCAAAATCTGTAACGCTCGACGAAGTAACTCAGGTGTTTCCTGGGAATCTGTTGCGCCTTCCTCGATGACCGCTGTGATTGCTCGCTGCGCGTCTCGAGGTGACCAACCCAAACCAAGTAGGCCTTGTTCAACTTGAATCTGCCATTGCGCTTCCTTGCTTGAGCTGCGCTTAGCTCCAGAACTTGGTGTTCCGATTCGATCCTTGAGTTCCAAAACAAGTCGTTGCGCTCCCTTTGCACCAACACCTGGCGTTTGCTTCAAGCGCGCGACATCTTCATTGCCAATAGCGGTTCTCAGTTCATCAGCTGGTAACGATGACAAGATCGTAAAAGCCAACTTTGGGCCAAATCCGGAAACCCCTTGAACCACTTCAAACATTTCCCGATTCTCTGAGTTTGCAAAACCAAACAAGGTAAGTGAATCTTCGCGAACAATCAACGAGGTAAACAGTGTGATCTCTTGATTTATTCGAGCTTGCGAAATCGTGTCAGGTGAGCACATAACAGTCATGCCAACCCCGCCAACTGCGATGACGAGTGAATCTAACCTGATTTCCAAAACTGGACCACGCAATGATGAAATCATGAGACACCAACTGCAGATTGTTTGGCTAAGTGTTCAGCAATTCGACTCTTGCCATGACCTTTCCAGGCGTGGCAAAGAGCTAGGGCAAGCGCATCGGCTGCGTCAGCTGGTTTAGGTGGCTCGGCAAGATTAAGCAAACGAGTAACCATAGATGTAATCTGAGCCTTATCGGCGCGGCCATATCCAGTTACAGCGGCTTTAACTTCAGTCGGTGTGTACATAGCGACTTCTAATTGATTGCGCGCAGCTATCAACATCGCCACGGCACTTGCCTGCGCAGTCCCCATTGCCGTTCGCACATTGTGTTGGCTAAAGACTCGCTCAATTGCAATTGCATCTGGCTGATAGCTGTCAAACATCTCGGTTAAGCCAGTTTCTAACTCGAAAAGCCGGGCGGGTAATTCGCTGGTGCTGGGTGTACGAATCACATGGACGGCAACAAAGGATGCCCGACGGTTGCTATTGAGATCAACAATCCCAACGCCACAACGCGTTAAACCAGGGTCAATTCCCAAGATTCGCATAATTCCTCCGAACATCTGTTCGAAAGCCTATGCCATATGTGGTCAGAAGTGAAGGATTTCGGGCTTGATTCGCGGCGGATAGCGGCCTAAGTGTCGCTGATTGCTAGACCCTAGTCAGCTAATTGAGCCAGAACTTCGTCAGAAATGTCTATATTTGTGAACACATTCTGGACGTCATCTACGTCTTCAAGCGCCTCAATTAAGGCAAAAACCTTACGGGCGGTATCGGCATCAACTGGAACCGTCATATTTGGTACAAATGTCGACTCTGCCGACTCATAGTCAATACCTGCAGTCTGCAGCGCCTGTCGAACTGCAACGACGTCTTTAGATTCACTAATGATTTCGATACTGCCACCATGATCGTTTACCTCTTGTGCGCCAGCGTCAAGAACTGCATCCATGATCTGCTCCTCAGTGGCGGCACCTTCTGGCACCATAACTACGCCCTTACGTTCAAACATGTAAGAAACTGAGCCAGGATCAGCCATGTTGCCGCCGTTGCGAGTGACTGCAACGCGAGTATCAGATGCAGCTCGATTACGGTTGTCTGACAAACATTCAATTAGTAGTGCCACACCGTTTGGTCCATAGCCTTCGTACATGATGGTTTGATAATCCGCGCCGCCGGCTTCCGCGCCTGACCCACGCTTTACTGCGCGATCTATGTTGTCATTAGGAACTGAGTTTTTCTTAGCCTTGGTGATTGCATCGTAAAGCGTTGGGTTTGCAGAGGTATCTCCCCCACCAAGCCTTGCGGCTACTTCAATGTTTTTGATTAGTTTTGCAAAAAGTTTTCCACGTCGAGAATCGATCACAGCCTTTTTGTGTTTAGTGGTTGCCCATTTGGAATGTCCACTCATGCTGACCTCACCATGTCTACAAAATAC
>JBDLQS010000054.1:0-26941 GCA_039800445.1 Actinomycetota bacterium | reverse complement strand
ATTAGTCGGCAACAAATCTTGCGCGATGTGTGGAACACCGACTGGTCAGGGTCGACAAAGAATTTGGATATGCATGTCTCAGCTTTGCGTCGAAAACTTGGGGAAGAAGGCGAACACATCTCCACAATTCGTGGCCTTGGGTTTAGATTCGATCGGACCTAACCATGCAACAAAGGCTATTTAGATTTTTCGTCCTTGCCATACTTCCTTGGGTAATTTTGTTGGCTATAGTTGCGAACCTTTGGTTTTTGGATTCAAATCAAACCTCAAGTTCAAATGTCTTCTTTATAGATTCCTCTGCGCTGAGTTTTGGAATTCAAGCCATTGTGGGTCTAACTGCGGCGCTAGTTGTGTTCGCGTCTCAGATATTGGCAAAAGCTACGGTGCGACCATTTGAGACTTTATTAAGTCAGATCAACTTAATAACTACCCGACGATCAATTACTCCGCCAGAAGAAACTGGTATGCATGAAGTTGACTTAACGATTAACAATCTTTATCTAGCTGCAACTGATGCCCAGCGCCGACTTGATGCCGAACGTACCCTTGCAGCCGACGTCTCACATCAGCTCAGATCCCCGCTGACTGCCCTGTCACTTCGCCTAGAACAAATCTCACAGGACACAAAAGATTCCAATGTTGAGCAGGATTCAATTGCAGCACTTGCGCAAGTGGATCGACTCGTGAAGTTGGTAGAAGGATTGCTCACCACTTGGAGATCAACAACAGACCGTGACCTTACAGAAATTAATGTTTCTGAGTTACTTGTGAACGTTAAAGAGAGATGGCAGGCAAAAGTTCATTCTTCTGGTCGAAAAATTGTTGTTGCCTGTGAGCCTGGGTTAGCAGCACTGGGCACCCCTGAAGTTCAGGAACTTGTTCTGTCGGTACTAATTGAAAACTCGTTACAACATGGGGCTGGAACTATTGAGATATCCGCGCGTGATTTTCAATCCTGGACTCTGATAGAAATCCAGGATGAAGGTAACGGAATTTCGCAAGACATTGAAAGTACTTTAATGACGCAGGGCACAACGACTGGTGGCACCGGACTAGGTTTGGCATGGGCTCGAAACCAAGTCGCATCTGATGGTGGCCGACTCGAGTTACGAAGTTTGAAGCCAGCAGTTTTTGGAATTTTTCTTATGTCAGTTGGAACAACTACAGCAAAATCTGTTTAGCTGTTTTGTTCAACACTAGAAACGTCATTTGGAAAAACCCAATTATGGTATCCCCAAAATCTAAAGATAGTTCCTAAAACTAGTCCAACAACATTTGCACTGATGTTGTCAGCAAGTGCACTTGTAAATCCAAGTAAGTAGTGGCTTACCCAGAGGCAAGATAGAGAAATTATCATTCCGACAGCATTGAAAACAAAAAATAAGGTGTATTGGCGTCGGAATGATGACCGGGAACGGTCTTTAAAGGTCCAGTTTCGATTTCCAAAGTAAGCAAAAGTGGTGGCGAATAAAACGCTGATTACTTTTGCAGTCAGTGGCTTGTCATAAAGCGGACCCTCACCACCAGCAAAACGCAAAAGGTTAAATACTGTCAGGTCGATTATGTATGCCACCAAACCAACGACACCAAACTTGCCCAGTTCTTTGCGCAATTTGGTGACAAAATCTTTAAGGAGCATTACCTCAGTTTAGCCAACGTTTATAGGCATTACTCCAATCGGTACCGAGGTTTCTCATTCGTGAGGTAAATTTGGCATTCAAACAGTGTTAATAGGGAGTGCCGGAATGGGTCAGCGCATCTTGGTCATCGAAGATGATCAATCCATTGCTGAGATCGTAGGTATTCTGCTGCGCGCAGAGGGTTTTGAAGTTTCATACTGCGCTGATGGAAATCAGGCTCTCAATGCCTTTCAAGTTGTTAATCCAGATTTAGTCTTACTCGATTTAATGCTGCCAGGTAGAGATGGTGTTGAGATTTGTCGAGCAATTAGGGAATCAAGTGGAGTTCCAATTGTTATGTTGACCGCCCGCAGTGACACAAGTGATGTAGTAACCGGGTTAGAAGCTGGAGCAGACGACTATGTCGTGAAGCCAATCAAGAATGAAGAGTTGATTGCCAGAATTCGAGCACGTTTAAGAAACATCGAAGCACCGGTGGTAAATGAAATTAAAGTTGGCGACTTAGTAATTGACGTAGCTGGTCATGGAGTAAAACGTGGCGAAGTAAACATTCCGCTCACGGTTTTGGAATTCAAATTACTAGTCACGCTTGCTAAACGCCCTTGGCAGGTTTTTTCACGGGAGGCTTTACTTGAAGAGGTATGGGAATATCAACATGCAGCTGACACCAGACTGGTAAATGTTCACGTACAAAGACTTCGCGCAAAGATTGAGATCGATCCAGAGCATCCTGAAATTGTTGTCACCGTTCGAGGGGTTGGCTACAAGGCAGGGCAAACCTAAGCTGTGAGCACCCTAGCTCGAGAGAAGACCTCGATCCGAAGCCGTTGGAGAAGAAACCTGCAGTTTCGGTTGCTCATTTTGACCTTTGCAATCTCTGCAACGGTTTTGAGTATTGTTGGCATCCTTCTGGTAAATCAAGTGACTTCAGGTTTGCTTGAAGCGAAACAACAAAGTGCCTTAACCGAAGCAACTGCTGCCAGACTTGAAGTTCAACGACTACTTGATGCCTCCGATGTCGGACTCGTAGCACCGAACAACACCAGACTTGTCGATTCTGTAATCACCGCCCTTGCCGTGCGCGCTGGGTCACCGGGAATCTATGACGCCTTGTTCTTGAGTGATCCAGATTTAGTGGGCGTGCCCGAGCGTGGAACTAAATTGATTTCAGAAGCCTCCATTCCTGAAACTTTAAGAACCGCAATTCGGGAACGCGATCGTCAAGCCTGGGCATATTCAAACTTGATTTACGAGGGTGGTGCTACTTCTCCAGGTCTTGTTGTTGGTTCGCCAGTTACTATTCCGCGAGTGGGAGCATACGAGCTGTATTTGTTATTCCCACTTGATAATGAGCAACGAACTATTGACCTGGTAAAACAAGGAGTTGCGGCAACAGGAATCATTCTGTTAGTGAGTTTGATGGTACTGGCATGGTTTGTTACCGCACGAGTCACTGACCCAGTCAGAGAGGCAGCCGAGATTGCGGTCCAGATTGCATCTGGAGACTTGGATCGGCGAATGCAGGTAAATGGCGAGGATGATATTGCTCGACTTGCTGGCTCGTTTAACGAAATGGCGACTAGCTTGCAAAGCCAAATCATTCGCCTGGAATCTCTATCTCAAATTCAGCAACAGTTCGTTTCTGACGTATCTCATGAGCTGCGCACGCCATTGACAACGGTTCGAATGGCAAGCGAAATGATTTACAACGCACGAGCGGATTTTGATCCTGACATGGCAAGATCAGCGGAACTACTGAGAAACCAGGTTGACAGATTTGATTTACTTTTGAGTGACTTACTTGAGATGAGCAAAATTGACGCGGGTGCCTCACCTCTAGAGAGTGCGCCGGTTGATCTTTCTGTAATTACTGAAATTATTTTGCGTGATAATGAAGAAATTGCAGCTGAGCACTCAACTAAATTTATGTTTGCAAGTCATGGTGACACTACTGTGACAGCGGATAAGCGAAGAGTTTCTCGAATCATCCGAAATCTAATTGTGAATGCCATAGAGCATTGTGATGGCAGCAATGTTGAAGTTGAAATTGTAGGAAATGAATCATGTGTTTCAATTTCTGTTAGAGATCACGGTCAAGGTATTGCCGTAGAAGACCTTTCGAGAGTCTTCGGCCGCTTTTGGCGAGCGGATCCGGCTCGGCAGCGAACTCTTGGAGGCACCGGATTGGGACTTTCAATTTCCGCAGAGGACGCGGCTCTACATGGCGGAATCATCGATGTGTGGGGAGCACCAAATGAAGGGGCACAGTTTGTGTTAACACTTCCACGCCTTGAATTGGGTGCAATTACCGATGTGGCAATTTCAGCAGGTGCTCCATGAGGTTAAAACTTTCCGGCGGTTTATTTGGACTTGTCATGTTACTTACCGGCTGTGCCGGAATTCCAAACTCTAGTGAGGTGTACTACGGAGAGGAAATCTCTGCAGATACTTCCGCGCAATTTGTGAGAGTAATTGCTCGTCCACCCAGTGTTGGAATGACTCCAGAAGAGATTGTGCGGGGATTCTTAGATGCAAGCGCAGACCCGTCGGATAATTATGGAATTGCTCGCCAGTACCTGGAGGCTGAATCTGCTGGGAGCTGGAATCCACTGACAGGTATCGAGATTTACGACCCTTCAACAATTGAAGTCTCAGGTAGCTCCCCAACAATTACGCTAAGTGCTGGAAAACTTGGAACAATTTCAGATTTAGGTAGATATCAAAGTAGTGATCCGGGTGCACAGGTGTCCAAGTCGTTTGAGTTAACGCAAGACTCAAGCGAACAATGGCGAATTGCAAAACTAAATGATGGAATTTTGTTGTCGACTGGAGACGTAGATCGATCTTTCCGCAGTTTCCCAATTTACTTTTTTGATACTGAGTTGAATTCATTAATTACTGACAATGTTTTGGTGCCGGTTAGTAATTCCGGTGCCGCGACAACTTTAGTGCGGTTACTTCTTGATGGCCCATCACCGTACCTATCCCCAGTTGCAACAAGTGCTTTCCCGGTGGGCACAACTTTGACCTATGGTTCAGTTCCAATTACAAATGGGATTGCCCAGGTAGATCTATCAAATGAAGTCCTAGGCGCAGATGAAGCCACAAGACAGGCGATTTCCGCCCAATTGGTTTGGACACTTAGTGTGCTGCCAAATGTCTCAGCTGTTCAGATTTCAGTTTCAGGCCAACCGTTTGCACTGTCAAACTTTGGAGCACTCCAAACCATTCAGGATTGGCAAAGTCTTTCAACATTACCTAATTCTGCGATGACGAACCTAAATGTGATTAGAAACGAAAAGATCTTCTCTGTTGTAAACGAGTCGGATAACTTAAAGTACATTGCCCCGGCGCCATTGGTGTTTGCAGCACTAAATCCCACTGGCACCCGAATAGCAACTGTCACTGCGGATCGCAAATCTCTTCAGGTAACCAACTCATCGGAATCAAACTTTGGGGTAGTTGCGCAAGGGGATCAGATTTCTAAACCAACATGGGATCGAGATGGAAACATCTATTTTTCAGATACTGGCCAAGGGGTACGTGAGGTCTTAAGTGATGGAACATTACGCCCTGTGCTTGTCGACGTATCAACGCTAGGAACTAATGATCAAGTTAAGCAAGTTGCAGTGGCAAGTGATGGTGTTCGAGTAGCCGTTGTTCTTTCAAACGGAATCCAAGATGTAATTGCTGTTGGAGCCATTTTTAAGACAGATTCAGAAACCAGGATCATTGGCTTACATCGAATCGAGCGATCCATCACATCAGTTCGCGACATTGTTTGGAGTTCACCGACTTCAGTGGCAGTTATTGGCTCAGATGAATCAAAGAGCGAACTACTTTTTGATGTGTCATTGCTTGATGGAAAAACTAAGTTGTTCAGTACACCTGTCGGTGCACAACAGATTTCGGTAGATGGAATGGGAAAACTATTTGTTTCTGCTGTTGATGGCGCAAACCAAATAGTTTTCCAGCAAAGTTTCGGATCTTGGGCTCAAGTTACTTCTGGCATCGGTGGATTTTTCTCAAATTAGTTAACACCCAAGATTTATCAACAAATCCAGATCCAGTATTTCAAAGATAGAGATTTTCGTTTCAGGCTGGCTTATGTCTGTTCTAAAGCAGTTGGTATTTACACCCAGATGTTTAATCTGCTCGCGCCTGGGGGTTGAGTTTTGTGCTGCGTGTATCAATTCGATTAGGCCATTTAGAGCCAGGGACTTAAGCGAACTCGAGGCATGTTTCTGTGCAGGTGAGTATTCGGGTTGGCTTCGTGACGCAATTATTTGCTACAAGAATGGCGATGCTAGATACAACGAGATGCTGTCGCAGATTTTGTTAAGTACGTATGAAAAATTCTTTAGATCTGAGGACTTGACCTTGATCCCAATCCCTAGCTCTCCACAAAAGGTGAGAGAACGAGGTTTTGATTCCGTGGCAAATCTTTGCATCAGATTGGCAAGAGGCAATGAGTCAATCAGTGTGGATGGTGCAAATCTATTTCTTCGCAGACAGGTTGTAGATCAAGTTGGATTATCAGCCTCGCAACGTCATGCCAACCTAGAAGGCGCATTCGGCATTCGAAAAACCTTGCACGGAGCTGTTGTAATTGTTGACGATGTCATTACAACTGGAGCCACCTTGAATAGTGCAGCGAAAGCACTTAAATTTGCAGGCGCCCAACGAATATTTGCACTGACTTTGTGCGGCACGCCAAAAACCAGATAACCTAAAGGCCGGCACCCACCCGGGTCCGTGATTGCGTTGCAAACCAGTGCTTCGAAGTTGGTTTGCAACAAGCCGATGCCAGCCGCAGGCAAAGCGGTCCACGTAAGACGACTTTTGGTCGTTGAGCACGGTGCGGTTTAGAAGTAAGTCCTGCCTGTTCTTTGATCCAGATGGTCAAAATAAACAGCGAGGGTTAGTAGTGGCGATTGACGCTGCGAAAGTTCCAGCAGGCGAATGTGGGGTCGAAAATCAGGTCGGACGGGTGGGTGTCATTTCATTACATCCCAAACAAATCAATTACTCGTTGACCACTAGGTTTGAACCGTTGGGAGTTGTAGATGTCACAAAATCAAAGCTTGGAAAAGCAAGATTTCATAATTAAGGCACTGCCACTTTTCTTTGTCGCAATGACGCTGCGCCCATTGACAACTTCTGTAGGTCCGGTGCTACCGGAGATTCGTGAAGATTTTGGTCTATCGGCAACAGCGGGCTCGTTATTGAGCACGCTTCCAATTCTTATGTTTGGCCTTGGTGCACTTCTTGTGCCGCGTCTACTTCATCGAATTAGTCCAAACAAAGCAATCACACTAAGTCTGCTAGCTCTTGCAGTCGGCGGTCATCTTCGATTACTTCCATTTGTTGTTGTTCTTTACTTAGGAACCATAATCATCGGACTTGGTGTTGCTGTTGGAAATGTTGTGCCATCACTAATTACGCGAAGAGATTTTCCAACACGTATTGGTGGCGTGATGGGGATGATCGCTGGTGCAATTTCATTTTCTGCAGCGGTGGCAGCGCTGATTACCTACCCGATTGCTGATCGATTAGGTTCATGGCGCGAAGCCCTCGAGGTATGGGCAATCCTGCCACTCATTGTTTTGATTATTTGGCATTTCTACAAGCATCCAGGTTCCCAAGATGTACGCCTAGATACTCCGCACAACATGAAGGCATTAGTTCGAAATCCATTGGCTTGGAGTTTGACTTTGTACTTCGGATTCCAGTCCATAAATTTCCACTCAATGAATACTTGGTTACCAACTATTTTGCGCGAAGCCGGAACGGATCCAGTCACGGCAGGAAATCAACTTGCACTATTAGTTTTGATCGGACTGCCTACTGGCTTATTTGTGCCACCACTTGCTGCCAAGTACACATCTCAAGTTGGCCTATGTGTTGGATTTGTTGCCGTCTTTGCGGTTGGACTCATTGGAATCTATAGCTTTGCAATCCATGGACTCTGGCCAGCTGCCACGTGGCTTTGGGTTTTCTTACTAGGGGTGGGACTTGGATCGTCATTTCCGCTTGCCTTGACTTTAGTTTTATTGCGGTCGGGGACGCCAGAAACAGCAAGAGATTTAGGATCCTTTATGCAAGGTGGGGGATATGTGATTTCGGCATTGGGTCCTTTGACTCTGGGATTCTTGCGAGACATTACTAATTCATGGTCAGCAGCATTCTTTGCACTGGGTGTTGCCTTGGTTGTGCAACTTATCTCTGGTGTGATTATCTCCCGGCCAGTTTTGATTACTGAAGAGAAATGAAACAATGAGGTGTGTCCAATCGCCTCGTAGACTCAACATCGCCATACTTACTGCAGCATGCCGACAATCCTGTGGATTGGTACCCATGGTCAGAAGAAGCATTTGAACTTGCCCGAACTCGCGATGTCCCAATCTTTTTAAGTGTTGGTTACAGCGCTTGCCACTGGTGTCATGTGATGGCACACGAGAGCTTTGAGAATCCATCTGTAGCAGCTTTGATGAATGAGTATTTCGTCAACATAAAAGTTGATCGGGAAGAGCTACCGGCGGTTGATTCTTTGTATATGGAAGCTACCCAAGCTATGACAGGCCACGGCGGTTGGCCAAATTCAGTTTGGTTAGACCATGACCGCAGACCTTGGTATGCCGGAACATATTTCCCACCACGCCCATCTCACGGAATGCCGTCATTTACGCAGGTCTTACTTGCCCTCAATGACACTTGGACAGGTGAGCGAGAGCGAGTAAATGATTCCTCGGCCAGAATCATGGAGCATATTGGATCTCGAAACGAACTAATTGTTAAATCCAAATCTGACTTCACTAAAGATGAAATCTCATTTGCCGTAACTTCAGGCCTCGATTCATTGGCATCTTCGTTTGACCCAATTAATGGGGGATTCGGCGACGCTCCAAAATTCCCACCTTCACTAGTGCTTGAGTTTTTGCTTCGAAATGAAGCGCTGCAAAGACTCGCTGGCAGTGAACCAGATTTCCGTGGCATGCAAATGATTGAACACACGTGCAATGCCATGGCGCGAGGCGGTATGTACGACCAACTTGGTGGTGGGTTTGCGCGCTATAGCGTAGATGCAACTTGGACCGTTCCACACTTTGAAAAAATGCTCTATGACAATGCCCAACTACTTTCGATTTATGCCCACTTGTACCGCCTAACAGGTGCCGAGCAAGCATTGCGCATCACTACTGAAACCGCCGAATTCTTAATTCGTGAAATGCTGACTTCAGAAGGTGGATTTGCTGCTGCCCTTGATGCTGACAGCATCGACATGGAAACTGGACATTCAGAAGAAGGCGCGTTCTATGCCTGGACACCACAACAAATTCGGGAAACACTTGGTTCGGATTCACAAGGGGCATCCGATGCAGACTGGGTTATCCAACTTTGCAATGTAACTGAAGTGGGTACTTTTGAACACGGGAAATCAGTTCTCACACTCCATAGCGATCCAGATGATTGGGATAGATGGAATGCATTACGTGCAAAACTTTTGACGGCACGAGCAGTCAGGCCACGCCCTGGCAGAGACGACAAAATCGTTGCAAGTTGGAATGGTTTAGCCATCAGGGCTTTGGTTGATGCGGGCAGTGTTTGCAATCGCCAAGACTGGATTGAGTGCGCAACACGTGCTGCTGATTTATTAGTAAGCACCCACTTGGGTGCTGATCCAAAGCACCCAAGCAGACTCGTCAGAGTTTCCCGCGATGGTAAAGCTGGACTACATGCCCTTGGTGTTCTGGAAGATCAAGCATTGGTAGCAAGTGCCTTCTTGTCCTTGGCTCAGACAAATGGTGACGATGTTTGGCGGGAACTAGCTGGAACTTTGCTTAACGATATAAAGGATCATTTTCAACAGGACTCAGGTTTAACGGATACAGCAAATGATGTTGAGCCGGTAGCCAAGGATGTCGCAACTAGGCAAGTGGATCCAACCGACAACGTAACTCCATCAGGTTGGGCAGCCACCATCGATGCAGCCTTAACTTACTCTGCACTATCTGGGGATACTGAAATGCGAACTTGGGCGGAAAAATTTATTCCAGCTCTGATTCCGTTGGTTGCATCACATACTCGCTTTGCCGGCTGGGGCAGTGCTATGTTCGCAACTTGGTTAGATGGTCCACGTGAAGTAGCGATTATTGGATCGAATGATTCTGAATTCCGGACTGCATTAACTAAGGGGACTGCGCCTGGAATGGTTTATGCCTGGGGCAGCGACCAACCACTATTAGTGAATCGAAAAGTTGTGGAAGGTAAACCTACGGCATATGTCTGTCGGGGATTTGTTTGTGATGCCCCAACTACGGATTTGCAAAGCCTTAAGAATTCAATTGGAGTCTTCAGTTAAATTCCAAACCTACGGTTTCGCGCTGTATATGAGCGCACAGCTCGCAAGAAATCAATTTGGCGAAAGTTTGGCCAATAAGCCTCACAGAAATAAAACTCAGAGTGAGCGCTTTGCCACAATAAGAATCCACTTAATCTTTGTTCACCTGAAGTTCTGATTACCAGATCAGGATCAGGCTGACCTTTGGTATAGAGATGGGCAGCAATGTGCTCGATATCAATTTTGTCCGCAACTTCATCAAGTGATTTACCTGCTGCAGATTCCTCGAGCAATAAAGATCTAACTGCATCCACCACCTCTTGGCGGCCGCCATATCCAATAGCGACATTGACCAGCAGCCCCGGCACATTCTCAGTAGCTATCTTTGTCTTATTGAGTAAGTCCTTAGTTCGCTCAGGCAGGAGTTCAAGCGCCCCAACAGGATGGATTTGCCATCTACCGGTATCACCCAGGGAAGTAACGGTGTCTTCGATGATTTCTAGCAAGGCGTCTAATTCGGTTGGTTCTCGCATTAGGTTGTCAGTCGAAAGCAACCAAAGTGTTACAACTTCAACGCCGAGCTCTTCGCACCACCCCAGGAATTCAGCAATTTTCTCGCCACCGGCCCGATGTCCATGCGCACTTGGTGAACCCATTTCAGCAGCCCAGCGACGATTACCATCCAGAATCACACCAACATGTGCGGGAAGTTGATCGCGTGGAAGTGAGGAAGTTAGTCGGTGACCATACAGGTCATACGCAACATCGCCCACGAGAGTGCGGATTCTTCCCATGCGCCTAAGGTTAGTAGATCGCTAAAGTGGTGCACACATCCCCGTAATTATTCGCAAAATTCACCTAGTTGCAACTCTTCATTACGGCGTGTCTGACCGAGTGAAATCCACTGCAGGAATACCGTCATTCATATCGGTAAATTCCGAGCCTTCCCAGGGATAAATCTGAAAATTTGGGGTGAGCTCGTGACCGAATCGAACACTCAAAAGCGCACGTATGTTTTAGATACCAGCGTATTGCTTTCTGATCCGAGTGCCCTATTTCGATTTGATGAACACGAAGTCGTGATTCCAGTTGTTGTGATTACCGAGTTGGAATCTAAACGCACCCATCCTGAGTTGGGATACTTTGCGCGTTCGGCGCTACGGAGCCTTGACGATTTAAGAATCAAGTACGGACGTCTTGACGCCCCAATCCCACTTGGAGATAAAGGTGGAGTACTTAGAGTTGAACTGAATCACACTAACTCTGAAATTTTGCCCGCTGGTTTTCGGTTGGGAGATAACGACACTCGTATTTTGTCGGTTGCCAAAAATCTTTCCACTGAAGGCCGCGACGTAGTTTTAGTAAGTAAAGATTTGCCACTTCGCGTAAAAGCATCCGCTGTTGGATTGGAAGCGCAGGAGTATCGCGCGGAGACTGTGCCATCAAGTGGCTGGACTGGGATGGCAGAAGTTTCGGTTAGCTCCTCGGAAATTGATGACCTATACAGCGGTGAAATCATTGACCATGAAAGTGCACGAGAGAATCCGTGCCATACCGGAATCGTTCTTTCTAGTGAACGAGGTAGCGCATTAGCGAGAGTCACTCCGGATAAGCGATTACAGCTAATCCGTGGTGATCGTGAGGCATTCGGCCTGCATGGCAGAAGTGCTGAGCAGCGAATCGCATTGGATTTATTACTGGACCCTGAAATTGGAATTGTGTCACTTGGTGGACGGGCTGGAACAGGTAAGAGTGCGTTGGCACTTTGCGCAGGCTTAGAAGCCGTGATGGAACGTCAACAACATCGCAAAGTTGTTATCTTCCGGCCGTTGTATGCGGTTGGTGGCCAAGAGTTGGGTTACTTGCCAGGCAGCGAAAACGAAAAAATGTCGCCCTGGGCCCAGGCAGTCTTTGATACTTTGTCAGCTGTTACATCAGGTGATGTGATCGACGAGATTCTAGATCGAGGAATGCTGGAAGTGCTTCCGCTTACACATATTCGTGGTCGTTCGTTGCATGACACGTTTGTAATCGTGGATGAAGCGCAGTCTCTCGAGCGAAATGTTTTGCTCACTGTGCTTTCCCGAATTGGAAAAGACAGCCGTGTTGTCTTAACTCACGATGTGGCGCAGCGAGATAATTTGCGAGTGGGTAGACACGACGGCGTCGTTGCAGTCGTGGAAAAACTAAAAGGACACCCACTATTTGCGCACGTAACTCTAAATAGATCAGAGCGCTCTCCAATTGCAGCGCTGGTTACAGACATGCTCGAAGACCTGCCTGCCTGATTCAAAATATCATTTGTTAACCTAATTGGTGTTATGACAAAACGCCTTTGGATTTCAACAGCAGTTGCATTGTGTGCTCTCTTGCCTATGCAGACAATGAATAGTGCGCCAGCATCAGCCACAATTCAAATAGCTGAAGATCCAACACGTAATCTCTCTAAAGAAGAACGCAAGAAAATTTCCTTTGAAGTTTGGGTGAATTCACCGACTGCAAAATATCTGAAGAAAAAAGAATCAAATAACAACTGCAAGGCCACAGGGTCAAAAGGTAAATATCAAGGAACCTGGCAAATGAATGCAGGATTCTGGAAAACTTACGGTGGCAAGAAATACGCCTCAAAAGCCAGTAAGGCAACTTGTAAAGAACAAGACCTAGTCGCCTATAAAGGCTGGCTAGCGCGTGGCTGGAGCCCTTGGCCGCCAGCTAAAAATTTCAAACCCTAAAAGTTATTTGGGTGGCCCGATTGGAATATTTAAGGCAATCGGACGCAAGGTTTCAGCAAAGAAATCATTTCCTTTATCGTCTACAACAACGAAAGCTGGGAAGTTTTCAACCTCAATCTTCCAAACAGCTTCCATTCCCATTTCAGGGAAATCTAAAACTTCTACTTTCTTAATGTTGTCCTTAGCTAGTCGGGCAGCCGGGCCACCAATCGATCCGAGGTAGAAACCGCCATTTTCCTGGCAAGCCTTTGTTACTGCATCACTTCGATTTCCTTTTGCCAACATGACATAAGAACCACCGGCTTTTTGAAAGCGATCTACATAAGCATCCATTCGACCAGCCGTCGTCGGTCCAAATGAACCAGAGGCATATCCTTCTGGGGTTTTTGCTGGACCGGCGTAGTAAACCGCATGATCTTTGAAGTACTGCGGCATTTCTTCACCGCGATCGATCATCTCGAGAATTTTTGCGTGCGCTAAGTCTCGGGCCACAATGAGCGGACCAGTTAGTGAAACTCTAGTTTTTACCGAAAGTGTAGAAAGAGTTTCACGGATTTCTGACATTGGACGAGTTAGATCAATGTTTACTACATCGTCGTTCAAATGCTCATCAGTAATTTCTGGTAGAAAACGAGCCGGGTCAGTCTCTAATTTTTCGATGTAAGCACCGGTGGCATCAATTTTCACCAGCGCTTGTCGATCAGCTGAGCAAGAAACGGCAATTGCGATTGGGCACGAAGCACCATGTCGTGGCAGGCGAATTACTCGAACGTCGTGGCAGAAGTATTTACCACCGAATTGCGCTCCAATTCCAAAATTCTGAGTGAGCTTTAAAATTTCCGCTTCCATCTCTAGATCTCGGTAACCGTTGCCATCTGGTCCACCTTGAGTTGGCAGAGAGTCCAAATACTTAGTGCTGGCCAATTTAGATACTTTGAGGGCATATTCAGCACTCGTGCCCCCAACAACAATTGCTAAGTGATATGGCGGACAAGCCGATGTTCCAATTAGGCGCAGTTTCTCATCCATGAATCGTAAGAAGCTCTCTTGATTCAGAACCGCCTTAGTTTCTTGATATAGATAACTCTTGTTAGCACTACCGCCACCTTTAGCAATGAACAACATTTCATAAGAGTTTTCATGACCTGGTTTGGTGTCTGAATAGATCTCAATTTGAGCTGGCAGGTTATCGCCAGTGTTTTTCTCATCCCACATGTTTAGTGGCGAAAGTTGGGAATAGCGAAGGTTCAGCTTCTGGTAGGCGTCAAAAATGCCGCGACTGATTGCAACTTCGTCGGGTCCTTTCGTCAAAATTTGCGAACCACGTTTGCCGGAAACAATTGCAGTTCCAGTGTCTTGGCACATAGGCAAGATACCGCCAGCTGCGATGTTGGCATTCTTCATCAAATCAATTGCAACAAATCTGTCGTTTGGTGACGCACTTGGATCGTCGATGATTTTCTTTAGTTGCTCAAGATGGCTGGTTCTCAAGTAGTGAGAAATATCATGGATTGCTTCGTAGGCAACCTTTTCCAAAACGCTGTCATCAATGTTAAGAAATGTCCGCTCGCCAACGGTAGTAGTCGTTATTCCTTCGGTTGTGACCAGTCGGTACTCAGGTTCGTTTTGCGCAAGTGGCAAGATTTCGGTGTAGTTAAACGAGCTCATATGGTTAGCCTAATCCGTTTCTGAACGTGTGGCGGAAAGGACCGTGCCAGAGCGAACTTCAGATAAAGCAGGCAAAATAGAGTTATGGCCAACAAAAAACCACGAGGGCGGGAAACTGCGTGGGACATGGTTCTATCAATGGGTGCAGTGATTGCGACTGTTGGTGTGATCATGTTGATTGCGTGGCGGCCACAGCAAGAAGTAAAGCAACAAGTAGATTACGAGACCGCAGTTGCTAGTGCAGTTATCGCGCAAACCTGGCCTATTTCAATTCCCAAAACTTTGCCTTCCGGATATCAAGCCACGCTCGCTCGACTTGAGCCGGAGACATATGGTGACGAGGGCGACATTAGATGGATTCTAGGATTTCAGACTGAAGCCGGCGAGTATGTTTCGATCTGGCAAAGTGATGGACCAGTGAAGCGCGTAGTTGCCCCAGCTACAAATAGCGCCCCATGCGAGTCAACAGAAACCATAAACGGCGCGACCTGGCAAAAGTGTGAAATCGATAAGCCCCTTACTCGAGCCTTCGTAAAGACTGAAGGTGAAGTAACTTCGATCGTTTCTGGGACTGCGCAATGGGATGAGTTATTGCGGTTTGCTGAATCTTTAGTGCCAGCGAAACCATAGAATCTTTTTATGGCAAAGGATCAATCTTCGGAACTGTCTTACGAGGCTGCAAAATCTCAGTTAGATGAAATTGTTACCCGCCTTGAAGATAAAGATCTCCCGCTTGACGACATGGTTAATCTTTGGGAACAAGGTGAAAAGCTCGCGGCAATCTGCGAAGAACGATTGGCTGGAGCAAAAGCCAGACTCGAAGCTTTGCGTCCAGGTATTTCTGACGAGGACTAATTTCCTTCGACGCGAGTAACTAAGTCGCCATCTGCTAACTTGATGCGCAGTTCGTCTCCTGCATTTACCCCGGCAGCACTCTTCACAATTACATTGTTTGAATCTCGAACAATTGAAAAACCACGTTCTAAGGTTCCTTGCGGCGATAGGGCTCGCAAAGTCCCCCTTGCACCGTTTAAATGAGCACCTTCGAGTGCAATAAAGTTTTTCACTTTGACGTGCATTGCAGTGCGCAAAACTTTGTTGTCGCTAAGGCGCTGGGTTATCAAGGTGGCTGGCGACGCAAGTGCTGGACGACTTCTAGTTAGGGCAAGTTGTTGCTCAAGTCGCGTTATTCCAGTTGAAACTAACGTTTGAAGTCTGGCTCGAGCGTTTCTCAAGTCAGATATTTCTTGCAGAACATCAGGAACTATTCTGCGAGCGGCATCTGTTGGAGTTGAAGCGCGATAGTCCGCAACATAGTCAATTAGCGGCCGGTCTTCTTCGTGACCAATGGCAGCTACTACCGGAGTTTCGATTCCAGCAACCACTCGGATCAAGGACTCATCACTAAACGGCAGAAGATCTTCGAATGCTCCGCCACCGCGGGCAATCACAATTACATCAATGTCAGAAATGGCATCAAGTTCAGTCAGTGCCGCACTTACCTGCTTAACGCAGTTAACCCCTTGCACTGCAACTTCCCGGACTTCAAACTGAACGTCGGGCCAACGCCGTTTAGCATTTTCAATTACGTCGTGCATTGCGTCGCTTGCTTGGCCACAAATCAATCCAATTCGTCTTGGTAAAAATGGAAGTGGCTTTTTGCGATCTTCATTGAACAAGCCTTCTGCTGCTAATAGATTTCTTAACGCCTCAAGACGAGCCATAAGTTCACCAATGCCCACGGCACGCATTTGCAAAACCTTGAACTGCAATGAGCCACGCTTAGCCCACCAATCGGCTTTGACTTGGACTAGAACTCGACTTCCTTGTTCCACTGTGGTTGCTAGTAAATCCATAACCCCAGAAGCAACGTAGAGCGAAAGCGAAACATCACGATCAGTGTCGCGCAGAGATAGGTAAGTTAATCCTTTTCTTGGATTAACTTCAGCCAGTTGGCCTTCGATCCAAATGGTTCCAAGTCGGCCAATATATTCACCAATCATGGTGCTGACTGAATGAACCGCCAGGGGAGACTCTGGATCGAGTCCTGGCTTGGCTGGTTCTATCTGGTCCATGGATCTATTGTGCCTAATGCCAGAAAGCGGGAGGGGAGGCGCGGGCTTACGATAGGAGAGTGAGCGAAACAAAGAAGAAAGTCCTGTTAGCAAAGCCTCGTGGATATTGCGCAGGTGTAGATCGAGCTGTAGTCACAGTTGAAAAGGCTTTGACGGTTCATGGCGCACCGATTTATGTGCGTAAGGAAATTGTTCATAACAAGTATGTTGTTACCGAACTTGAAGCCAAGGGCGCAATTTTTGTTAATGAAACGGACGAAGTACCGGAAGGTGCAACGGTTGTCTTTAGCGCCCATGGTGTATCACCTGCGGTTCACGAAGAAGCAGCACAGCGGAATCTAAAAACTATTGATGCGACTTGCCCATTGGTAACAAAAGTTCATTCCGAGGCGAGGCGATTTGCTTCCGATGACTACCAGATTCTGTTTATTGGACACGAAGGCCACGAAGAAGTCGAAGGCACAATGGGTGAAGCACCAAACAACATGACTTTGGTTGATGGTCCAGCTCACGTCCAGGAAATCGAAATAGACCCGACCCGACCTGTAGCCTGGCTTTCCCAAACTACACTTTCTGTCGATGAGACTTTGGAAACCGTTGATTTGTTGCGTGCAAAGTTTCCAAATTTGCTTGATCCACCAAGTGACGATATTTGTTACGCCACACAAAATCGCCAAAAGGCCGTAAAAGAAATTTCTCAAGCTTGCGATGTGATGCTTGTAGTTGGATCGGCAAACTCTTCAAATACAGTACGTCTGGTTGATGTGGCGCTCGAGGCCGGAGCTAACGCTGCTTACCGCGTTGACTTCGCTGGTGAGATTGATGAATCCTGGATTAAGGATGCGCAAACTATTGGACTAACTAGTGGCGCTTCGGTTCCAGAGATCTTGGTTAATAGCGTTTTGACTTGGTTGGCAGAACGTGGCTACACCGATGTGGAAGAAGTAGAAACCATTGAAGAGCACTTGATTTTTGCCTTGCCACCAGAGTTACGCAGAGACATTAAGGCTGCCGGCCGCGCCTAAAGATTGCGACGCCGGCACTAATCGCTGTGGCCCCAAGTATCCACCAAGCGTGCATGGAAAGCCCATATGCAAAATGCAGCACCTGTTCACGCATAAATGAACCACCACGCATTGGAGCGAGTTGTCCAGTTGTTAAGAGTGCAATCACCCAAGCAATCGGCACGACCCAAATCGCAGCTTGATAATCGGCAGTTCGCACGTTGATTGCTCCAACAACTCCGATGATTACAAGTCCGATGTTAGAAACAATTCCAATACCGCCGGTGAATATGATGTCTAGCGCCATCACAACCATCATGGCCGCACTGGTCAAAATAATGACACCTGGATAGGTCCAACCGATTTGGGCGGGAGCTATGTCTAGCGGCTCGATTGATGTGTTTGCCATGGAATAAACGTATCGGGTCTAGGCCGAGTCCGTGCGAAGGTTGAAATACGGCTACGCTTATGTGCCGTGGCCCTAACTATCGGAATCGTCGGATTACCCAACGTGGGAAAATCGACACTTTTTAATGCTTTGACGAAAAATAATGTGTTGGCTGCGAATTATCCGTTTGCCACGATTGAACCAAACACCGGTGTAGTTGAAGTTCCAGATGCTCGACTTCCGGTACTGGCAAAAATATTTGCTTCAGAACGAATCCTTCCAGCTACCGTTACCTTTGTTGACATTGCCGGAATTGTTCGCGGCGCAAGCGAAGGTGAAGGACTGGGAAATAAGTTCTTGGCAAACATTCGCGAGTCTGAGGCTATTTGCCAGGTGATTAGAGCTTTCAAAGATCCTGACGTAGTTCACGTAGATGGTGCGATTTCACCAAAAGACGATATTGAAACCATAAATACTGAATTGATTTTGGCGGACATGCAGACGCTTGAAAAAGCTATGCCAAGACTTCTCAAAGAGTCACGATTGGATAAGGCCAAAGCTGAATCTTTAGCCACCGCAGAAAAGGCTGTAGAAATACTTAACTCTGGCAAAACAATTTTTGAATCAGGTCTTGATTATGAGCCAATCCGAGAACTGTTTCTCTTGACCGCGAAGCCATTTCTATACGTCTTCAACTTGGATGAAGATGAACTGACTGACGAGGCCTTGCAGCAAGAACTTAGTGCCCTAGTGGCGCCAGTTGAAGCAGTTTTCATGAATGCAAAACTTGAAGCTGAGCTCGGCGAACTTCCCGATGAAGAAGCACTTGAATTGCTGCAATCAGTTGGTCAACAAGAAAGTGGCATTGCAATTTTGTCTCGTGTTGGATTCAAAACTCTGGGACTGCAAACTTATTTAACTGCTGGTCCGAAAGAATCTCGCGCCTGGACAATCCCAGTAGGAGCTACCGCGCCAGAAGCTGCGGGCGTAATCCACACCGATTTTCAAAAAGGATTTATCAAGGCAGAAATTGTCGCCTTTGAGGATTTAGTTTCAGCTGGTTCAGTTGCAGAAGCAAAGTCAAAGGGCAAAGTCCGCATGGAAGGCAAAGAGTATGTCATGTCTGATGGGGATGTCGTTGAATTTAGATTCAACGTTTAGTTGAATCTAAATTCAACCAGTAAGCACTGCTGAATTTCAGAGTTAGCAACGTTTAGTTGAATCTAGAAGTTAACTCTTCCACTATCTAATTGCCGACCAAGTTTTTTGCCGTTGGCATTTCGGTAAGACCAGGAGTATCCAGATTCCGAAAGCTTTAACTGCAGTACGCCGAAGTTGTTTTTCTTACCACAAATTAATTCACCAGGAATGTTTGGCGTCTTGCACCTTCGCAAGTCAGCGCCACCTGTGCCGACGACAATAGTGTTCACTTTTCGCTCGATGCCAGTACCAGATTGAACTGTGCGCTCCACTTGTTCGTAATTGTGATCATGGGCCCATAAAACTAACTTCACATCTTGATCAGCACTTACCAGATTCCAAAGACTTGCGGTGTCTGTCTGATCTCCATGGTGACCACGAGAGAATGTTGGCCGATGCCAAGTGACGAGAGTTGGACGGCCATCATTATCAAGTAAGGCTTGCTTCAAAAATTCAATTTGCTTTTCGCCTGTTGCGCCAGTCAAAACTTCACTATCTAATCCGATGACAGACCAACTACCAGTTTGTTTAACCCACCAAAGATCTTCACCAGTTGCAGGCATTGCATTCTGGGTAATCAAATTTCGATATCCAGCGGCATTTGCAGTTCGATATTCATGATTGCCAGGGACTGCCCAGCTCTTTGAAAGCAGACTCTTCCACTTTGGCAGAAAATACTTTCTAAATTCTTTGTCTGTTCCACTTTGGTAAACCAAGTCACCTAAAAGCAGTACTTGTTGGGGCTTTAAATTTTTTGTTAAAGCAGCGGTCTTTGCCTGGCCACCACGCGACTTTGCAATGTCACCCACAGCAACGATGGTTACTGAGGATTTTGCCTGCGCAGGTTGGATGGTTGATGCAATTAGTGCGGCAAAAGTAACCGTAACAACTGGAACCAGATGATGAGTGCGCATAGATTCATGCTAATTGCCACACAGTTAAGAACTTGCCAAGAATTATGGTGATTTAGAACTATTTTGAATTCTGGTATTTAGGTAGATTAGCAATTTCAACTAGGACATCTGCAGTGCGCTTTGCATCGTTTCCCTGTTGTTCAGGATCTACATAGTGCGCGATGAATTCCTTTACCCCTGGCCCACGAAGATCACTTGCATCCTTGCGATGTGTCTTGATTCGAGTAAATCGCTTCAGAGTTCGCGTAATACGATTGCCAATAATCTGTCTTTGGATTTGATCGAGCATGTCTTGCATTTCGGCTAGCGACTCCGGATGCAAACCAATTCGATTTCGATAAATGTAGGACTCTGCACTCAATGGATTTCGGTTAATCAAGGTGTCAACATCCATAGCCCAACGCGGGAAGATTACCGGTTTGCCAAGCGCCCAAGCTTCGTAAACCATGGTGCCAAAGTCACTAATCACAACATCTGACCAAACTAATTGACTTCCAGTTGGCTTTCGATCTGATCGATTTCGCGGATGCAGTGAGACGCGGAAGATGTATCTTGCAGCCATTTGCTTAACATGCGGTTTAAATCCGGGAAGGCTGGATGGCGCAAGTGCGTCGACAGTTTGCTCATTTGTGCGAGGGATTACGTTGTGGGTCGGAGCCCAAAGTAAGCGCAGACGATGATGTGGCTCTTTATCCCGAGTTTTAGCTTCCTCAAATAATGCATCTAATCGCAACCAACCAACCTTTTTGATTTGCGATTCCAAAACTTTGATTTGGTAGTGGGGGTTCTTTCGGTACGTACCCTCGATCAATCGGTTTACGTGCCAAGCACCGGGTACCAGCAAAAAATCATATTCATTTGCCAGCGGCAGTGACGTTGTTGAATCTTGGGTGAAGAAGTAACGCTTATCTGCAATGCCATGAGCCAAAATCACATCAGCTGGCACCCGATGCGCATCTTCAAGCTCTCGTCCTTGCCGAATAAATAGTGAGAGGTTTACTGCACCTTCTATTGCATCTTCAATTGAGTGACTTACTGAACCAGGTGGCAACTGAGCTTCGATTAGATTAAAAATCTGTTCTTGCACATTTGCATATGTCTTGCTGTAGATCCAACAAAAATTTATTGCACCAGGTTTTAAGTCATGTTTAAGTGATTCACTCACGAGACCTCACTCAAAATTGAAATCAATTCCTGTGCAGTTCGTTTGGCGTCAAAACCACGTTCCGCAGGATCAATGTAGTGATCAATGAACTCTGCCACGCCAGTTCCGCGGGAATCAAAGTTTGGGTCTTCAAATCGCATCCGATCTATATCACGCAGCATTCGATGCATCTCTTTTGGAGTTTCTGGGTGCAGCCCAATTCGATTGCGATAGATATATGCCTCAGCACTGAGTGGATTGCGTTCCATCAAGGTTTTCACATCAATACACCAGCGTGGAAAAATCACTGGTTTACCAAGCGCCCAACTTTCAAACACCATTGTGCCAAAGTCGGAAATGACGACATCGCTAGCAATCAACTTCTCAGTTGTTGGAGTTTTAGTTCCTCGATTGCGAGGGTGAAGCGAAACATCACTCTGATATTTCAAATAGAGCCAAGGTAAATGTTTTTTGAATGCTGGAAAACTTGATGGGGATAAGTCTGAGTCTGATTTAGTGCTTGAAATTGTGTTATGAGTTGGTGCCCACAAAACTTTCAGCCTGCGATGTGTAGCTGGAGCTAAGCGCTTTGTTGCCTCGATCATCGGATCAAGTCTTAGCCAACCCACCTTGCGAATTTGGCTATCTTGCAAAGTCAATTGATATTTTGGATTACGACGAAATCTACCTTCAACTAATCGATTAACGTGCCAATCGCCCGGAATAAACACGTATTTACAACTGTTAACTAATGGTAAGTCGTCGCCGCCAACAATAAAGAAGTATCGCTTATCCGCAATTCCGTGAGCCATCACAATGTCGGCAGGGGTGGCAGCAATCTCCTCGCGACTCTGTCGGATGAACAAAGAAAGGCTTAAGGCTCCTTCAACGGCATCACCAACCGTGTGAACCACAGTTCCCTTAGGCAAACATGCTTCAATCAGGTCAAATATTTGCTCCTGAATGTAGGCGTAATTTCTATGGTGCTGCCAAACAAAATTTATGGATGCGCGCGGGGGATTTAGGTGTGATGTCATGATTTGGCCTCATGTCCACTTTAGAGCCGTTGCGCTTAAAGGCTGGGCTTACGTGGTTCATTAGCGCGATATTTCTCAACTAGAATAAGGACAGTGACCCAATCTGCTGTCCGCAACGACCTTCGAAATGTTGCAATCATCGCCCACGTTGACCATGGAAAAACCACGCTCGTAGATGCCATGCTTTGGCAATCTGGAGCTTTCCGCGCAAACCAAGACGTAAATGACCGCGTCATGGATTCCATGGACTTGGAGCGTGAAAAGGGAATTACCATCCTGGCAAAGAACACTGCCGTGCGATACGTAGGGCCAGCAGCTCAAGCGGGTGGCGTCACACTAAACATCATTGACACTCCAGGTCACGCTGACTTTGGTGGAGAAGTCGAGCGCGGCCTAGAAATGGTTGATGGTGTCGTTCTACTTGTTGATGCAAGTGAAGGCCCACTGCCACAGACTCGTTTCGTACTTCGCAAGGCTTTACAAAAACGACTTCCAGTAATTCTTCTGATTAATAAAGTTGACCGACCAGATGCTCGCATCGCAGAAGTTGTCGACGAGACGTATGAACTATTTTTCGACCTTGATGCGGATGAAGAACAAATCCAGTTTCCGATCGTTTATGCCTCAGCTAAAGCTGGGCGCGCTTCACTAACTCGCCCAGTTGATGGCGGCATGCCTGATGAAGAAGATCTTGAGCCGTTATTTGCCACATTGATTGGAAGCATTCCAGCACCAACATACGATCCAGAGGCTCCACTTCAGGCTCACGTTACAAACCTTGATTCATCTCCATACTTGGGTCGTCTAGCACTATGTCGCGTGATCAATGGAAACATCAACAAGGGACAACAAGTTGCTTGGATGAAATCCGATGGCACAACTGAGCGTGGAAAAATTGTCGAACTATTAATGACAGAAGCTCTCGATCGCATCCCAGTGGATTCAGCTGGTCCTGGTGACATCATTGCGGTTTCTGGTTTTGAAACCATCACAATCGGTGAAACCTTGGCTGACCCAGACAACCCAATTGCATTGCCACTATTTGTAATTGATGAACCATCAATTTCCATGACTATCGGAATCAATAGCTCACCGCTTGCGGGTGAGACCGGTAGCAAAGTAACCGCACGACTACTCAAGACTCGACTTGAAGCCGAGTTGGTTGGAAACGTTTCGATTCGCGTACTTGAGACAGAGCGACCTGATACTTGGGAAGTGCAGGGCCGCGGGGAACTTCAGCTAGCGGTGCTCGTCGAACTTATGCGCCGTGAAAAGTTTGAAATGACGGTTGGAAAACCACAAGTTGTGACCAAGGAAATTGGTGGCAAGATTCACGAACCGATGGAGCGTCTGACAATCGACGTTCCAGAAGATTATGTGGGTGTGGTAACTCAACTATTAGGTTTGCGTAAAGGCCGTCTAGAACAAATGGTTAACCATGGAACGGGTTGGGTTCGCATGGAATACATCGTTCCAGCTCGTGGCCTAATTGGTTTCCGCACTGAGTTCCTTACTGAAACTCGTGGCACTGGCCTGATGCATCACATCTTTGAAAAGTACGAGCCATGGTTTGGTGAATTACGTACTCGGCCATCTGGATCGCTAGTTTCCGATCGACGTGGCGCAGTTACTTCTTATGCTTGCTTTGGCCTACAAGAGCGAGGCACTTTATTCGTTTCACCAACGACTGAAGTTTACGAAGGCATGATCATTGGTGAAAATGCTCGTGCTGAAGACATGGACGTTAACGTAGTTCGAGAAAAGAAGCTGACGAACGTGCGTTCTGCAACTGGGGATGAACTTGAGCGTCTAATTCCAGCCAAGCAATTAAGCCTTGAGCAGGCACTGGAATTCTGTCGCGAAGATGAGTGCGTAGAGGTAACACCGACTGCAGTGCGAATCCGTAAAGTCGCACTGGCAAAAGTTGATCGCGATCGTAATCGAACGAAAGCCCGCAATAACTAGGTTGGTGAGATGAAGTCAAGCCCCTGGAAAAAAGTTGGAACCTTTGCAGTTGTAGCAATTGCTAGTGTCGCCTTGTTAAGCGGTTCGATGATTGTTGTGAACTCTCCGGGTGGATTTAATGCCGGCTTAACTCGGACAGTTGGCAGTGGTGATTCCCCAGGCGGCCTGCTTCGAATCGGATCTTCTACGCCGTGTGACTCACTTGATCCGGCTCAGACGTTTGATCCTTGGTGCGCAGTAGTGCACCGAACTTTTTCCAGAAACCTGATGGCATTTGCTGGCAAACCCGGTGAGCAAGGTTTAGTTGTGGTCCCGGACTTGGCGTCCGATTTACCGATTACAAATTCTGACAAGTCAATGTGGACATTTAAGATTCGACCGGATGCATTCTGGAATGATGGGTCGGCAGTTACATCAACTGACATAAAGTATTCGATCCAACGCTTGTTTGATGATTCACTTCAAAGCCCCATTGCTCTGGACACTTTGTGCTTGTTGAGTACATGTAGCGCTGGTAAGCCTGACTACCAAGGCCCATACGTCTCCCCAACAGACGACCTAACTTCGATTGTTACCTTAGATGAATCAACAATCACCTTTAATTTGAATCGTTCTTTCCACGAATTTTCGCGACTACTCGCAACGCCGCAATTTGCCCCAATTCAAATGACGCGTGACATAACATTGCGCGCTGGTGGGGCGACCTATGCAACTAATCCAGCATCAAATGGCCCCTTTGTAATTACGATCGACCAAGCTGATTCTCAGTATTCCTTTACCAAGAACGAACTCTGGAGTCAGGAATCAGACGGAATTCGAATTCCAAAAGTGGATGCCATGTCTTGGAGAATTTTCCCTGATGCCGATAGCACAGATCAGGCGCTATTGAATGGTGAGATAGATGTGAAGTTGAACTATGGGCTAGCTCCAGCGGCGCGAGATGCAATGCTGGCAGAAGAGTCTCAGAGATCTCTAATTGATAATCCAGAAATGAGCTTTGTTAATTTCATTGTGGTTAACCCAGATATCCCACCACTAGATCGAGCACCATGTCGGGACGCAATCTTTTATGCATTAGACAAAGCAGATCTTCAAAATGTCCGAGGTGGAAGTGCCACTGCAGCTATTGCTCATTCATTGAGTCCGCCAACAATTTTGGGACATGACGATTCATACAATCCATATCCAAGCGGAAGCGATGAAACTGGAAACATTCGAAAGGCTAGAGACAGTCTTGCGCAATGCGGCTACCCAGATGGCTTCCAGGTAAAGATGGCCTATGTTGCAATTGGAATTGGTAAAGACATATTTCTGTCAGTGCAGAAAAGCTTGGCTCGAGTAGGTATTGTTGTTGATCCAGTTGAGTTTGCAAACTTTGCCCAGTATTTCACCACCGGAATTGGTTCTCCGGAAACCATGGGGGCCCAGAAAATCGGACTCGCTTCAACCGGTTGGGGCCCAGATTATTCATCTGCACTTTCATTTTGGGCGCCATTGATCGACGGCAGAAAGATCAAGCCATCGTCAAATCAAAACTTTGCTGAAATCAATCTGGATGAAATCAATGATCTGCTAGATGCTTTAGAGGTCAGTCAGACTCCGATCGAAGCTGCGCGGCTAAATCGAATGATTGAAGAATTGGTCATGCAAGAAGCGGTTTACTTGCCATATGCGGTAGATCGCATAGTTTTGTATCGCCCGAGCGCATTAACCGACGTTTACGTTCAGATGGCACTTGGTAATCAATATGACCTGGTAAACATTGGAAAGCGCGATATTTCCCAGTAAATACTGGGTTTCCCCTTCGTAAGCAAAGTCACAAACTGACAAATTCGGTATTGGCGAAGGTATCAACCCAAATAGACTTCGTAGGTTAACAAAGCGTGAACAGTTAGGAAGGCAGCCAATGACCTTGGTAGATGCCACCGAATCACAAGCCGTCGTCGGGCGTACCCTGCGCCAGTTAGCTTGGTCCCGACTGCGCAAAGATCGCGTTGCTGTAGCCAGCATGATCGTATTGACTTTCATCGTTTTGATTGCCATTTTTGGGCCACTGATTTCCCGATGGGTTGGGGTCAATCCGTATGACTTCAACACAGATCTGTTAAGTGATGCAGGCAGTTTGCCGATAGGCCCATTTGGCGGTGTTTCTTGGGACCACCCGCTTGGCGTTGAACCATTAACTGGTCGAGACATTCTTGCAAGACTGCTCTATGGATCTAGAATTTCGCTTTTCATCGCACTATCCGCAACAGTTATCACGGTTGTGGTTGGAACTATCGTCGGAATCGTTGCGGGTTATTCGCGAGGTCGCACTGACACGGTGCTCAGTCGCTTTATGGACATCACATTGGCATTCCCATTACTGCTAGTGATCATCGCAATGTCACCAGTTTTAGAACAGCGACTGCAAGCTTGGGGATTGCCAGCCGGAAATCCTTCCCGAATTACAACTTTAATTTTGGTACTAAGTGTTTTTGGTTGGCCTTACTTGGCGCGATTGATTCGAGGCCAAGTACTTTCGTTACGTGAGCGTGAATTCGTGGAAGCTGCGGTTTCAATTGGTTCAAGTAAACGCCGAATCTTATTTCGTGAATTACTTCCAAACCTTTGGGCACCAATCTTGGTTTATGCAACCATCGCTATGCCTGGGTTGATTGGCGCGGAGGCAGCACTTGCGTATTTAGGTATTTCAGTTGTACCGCCAACCCCTACCTGGGGATCAATGTTGCAGGAATCAGTTGGCTATTTCACGGTAGATCCGTTTTATTTCTTTGTACCGCTAACCATGCTTCTGGCAGCTGTTCTGTCCTTTAATCTTCTGGGCGATGCT